>JAAVIG010000097.1 GCA_014796735.1 Oscillospiraceae bacterium | reverse complement strand
TTCTGTCGTTTTGAAAGCTTGTAGGAGATTATGAAGTTGTCAAAAAGGTCTCTTATTGCAGATAAATACAAAGTTCCGTGTTCCGTTATTATATATGAGATATCCGTAACCCACTTCTGATTAGGACGGCTTGCATAGAAGTCACGGTTAAGTACATTTGCGTACTTTAAATTGCCGTTTGGTACATATTTATACAATCTTCGACGGCGAATGACTGATAAAAGGCTGTACCTGCGCATAATCTTAAGAACTTTCTTATGATTTACTGTCAGTCCCTTTTCACTTTTCAGCCATGCTGTTACACGCCGATAGCCATACCTTCTTTTGTGCTTTGCTTGACATTCTTCAATCATTTTAAGCAGTCCCGTGTCCTTAAAGCTTATTTCGGGACGCCGCAGCCAACTGTAATAACCGCTTCTTGAAACATTATAGAAGCTGCACATTGCGCTCACGCTGTATTTTTCACTGAACTTCTTTATTACACTAAAGATTACCCTTTTATCAGCCTTCTTTCCTTCTCTAACAGAAAATTTCGCAGTAAATCTACCTCCATTTCAAGCTGATTTATGCGCTGCTCCATTGTCTGTTCGGGAGTCTTTTCTCGGGTTTTGTATTTCTTTTCAATTTTTATCAGTTCGGATTCCGAAAATGCCACATCATCTTTCAAAATCTGCTGACTGATGTCATGTTCTTTCTTGTATCGGTTGATCCAGACCTTTACTGTACCAAGCGGTATTCCAACTTCGGCACAAATTTTTTCTGCTGATTTCTTCTCAATAAAATGCATATTGAGAACTTTTTCTCTTTCATCTATCGGTCGCATACCAAATTCCTCCTTTTTACTGTATGCGACGTATGGTTTCATTTTATTCTGTTCTCAAAACGAGGAGCAGTCACAACCCTCATTTTTGTATGTCTTTTTTCGCGGGTGCAGGTTTTACAGTTTCATTTTCATGTGTCCTTTATTTTGGGGGCTGTACCATGAATATTTTTTGAGGGGGGTTCGAATCCATTTTCGTGTCGAAAATATCTACGGATCGGTATTTCTGTTTTTCACAAGATTTATGCCCACAAATGGCTTTGTGTAGCCTTTTGTGGGCATAATATCTTTTTGGTTACTTTTTTATGGTGCAGACGGTGGGATTCGAACCCACGGTACTTTTCACGGTACAAACGATTTCGAGTGAATAAATCGAAAGTGAAAGGTAGGGAAAGTGAAGGAAAATAGCGGAATTTAGTGGAAGGGGTAAAAAGGGGTTCTAAGAGAGGTTGTGAGGTGAAGGGTGGAAAGATTGGCTGATGGTGCGGTGTCGATGGCATTTTTAGCTCTTGAGAAATTCCAAGAGAAAACCAAAGGGGAATTTTAGAATTTTGGTTAGAATAGGGGTGTTTTAGGGTGGTTTTATCTTTTTTGAGTAGGGGAAACAATGAGAGGTTTTGGCGAACAACACACTGTGTCATACGAGGGAAACCAAGATAAATAGATTTTTCACCTAAATAATTTGTTATGTATTTCGTTTATGGTTTCTATGTACACGATAAACGAGGGGTGGTCATGATCTCGGTTACACAAATACATATTTTTCTTTTCAAGATATATTTTTCTGACTTCTTCCCACATATCTTTTTTTTTAATATCATTTGCTTTAACTGCCAAATCTTTTGAATTTCTTGCTTCATTCCAATACCAGCGATCAAATATAACAGTGCCAATCTTTTCGTGAATAAGCCTTGCCCAACCAGAGGGGGTTTCTCGAATTATAGCAAGATCAATATGAAACTCTGTTTTATTGCCTTTGCTTAAACGCATCTTTTTTGTAGTTAATGCGGATTTAGAGTCCTGGCAGTCATTCAATTCATTTTTTTGTAGAACTTCATTAAAACGCTTTCTGATGTATTCTTTGATTGCTTTGCCGTCATTAATATTGATTTTAGATACCTTAACAACACAAAGGTTATAATCAAGGTCAACTGGGTCATTGGCATTTTGCGTAATTAGATTTTTTGAGCCGCTACCAACCAAATGAGCTTTGACCGTCATTACCGAATCGTTGTTGATTTTTTGTACAAGCTGATTGACAATGTCAGAACAAAACCATTTCTTGTCCCCAGATCAACTATAAATTAAATGGCTCGGATTTTGTGTGGAACTCCATTTTTATCAGTTAAGCAAATATTTTTTGGATAATTTATTAATAGTTTCTTTAAAACTATCAAAAATTATCTCATGAACTTTTATAATATTATCACTAGAGTATTCTTCAAATAAATAGCTTTCTGGAGTAGGGTATTCTATATGAACATCTGAACAGCATAATTTTAAAATAGCACAAGCAACCGTATGAATTTTGCAACCTGTTGGAGATACAACAATTCTATAATTATAACAATTTTCATTATATATTTTTGTAAGATGTTCAAATACAGAAATATAATCTATCAAATCATATGATTCAATAAAATTCATTGCCTTATTATTTTTATAATCTTCAACTATATCTTTGTGAATTAATATCATTGCATCTTCTCGCCACTTTGCTCGGTCGCATTTATGGTTAATAATTTGCAGACGGGTAGGACTGATTTCATTTATCAAAACATTAATTAGTTGTTCGTTAAATGATAAAAAAGCTATTAATAAAATAGGACAATCTTGCATAACTACACTAGAGAGTAAAGGCGTTCTAACTACATTTCCAACGCCTACTGAAGAAAGTCCAATACAAGTACCATATGTCTTATTCAAAATCGTGTCTTGAAATTTTTGTTGGGTCGGTCCCCAATTATCAGGCTCAGAATATATAATCGTAATTTTTCCATTGAATTCTTTAAGCGAACATATAATAATCATAATTAATAACTTTGACATAACACTTATATCAATTATAATTTCATCATATAACGTAATTTCTGATATAAATTTTTTAAAATTATGTTCAAATATAGTAGGTTCGAATCGGTTGTAATCAATTATTATAGGCTCATTAGTAGTGTGCTTTTTTACTTCTTTTAACATTTCATCAAATAGAGATTGTTTGCTTGGATTGTATCTACAGATTAGTGATTTTTCAAAACGTGTAATATTGCCCTCTTTTCCAATCCAATATAATGATCTTTTTTCAAAACCTTCAGCTACAATAAACAGCTTTTTTGCATTATTGGTATATGAATTCGGTGCGGTTTGTACAGTAGGAAGCATTGCTATTTCTCCTTTATTAAATTTTACAGAGGATAATGGTTGATTACAATATATCTGTGTGTTTGTTGATTATAATCCAAACTTAAATATTGTGAATGTTTTAGTTAATGATTAATTAATAATCCCCTTAAACACTATGTTTTATATTGAAGAATACCAGAAAATATTGTTAATTGTCTGAAGAAAGGGTGTGGTTTGCGGAGAGAGTTTGGCTATCAAAATACTAAATTTAATTTATTGCAAGGAAATGATATGTTGTTATAAAAAAATACATGATTTTATCATTAAAAATATTGTATTATTTCCTTTACAGACGCAATATGCTATATAGCAGAAAAAAGATATTAAGTATTCAAAACTTATATTTGTAAACTTAACAAGCTAAAATCGAAGCTGTACTACAATAATCTAAAATAGCTTCAGTATCGACTTTCTGATTGGAATAAACTTTTCTACAAATTATAAAACCAGCCTATCCATCACCAAAAGACTACTGTTTTTTCATCGTTAGTTTTCTGCGCTTAACCGATGACCAGTAAAGAAGATGTTTTTATTAGAATATATTATTCTAATCAACGGACACAATTTAACAAAACGAACTCGCTTTGAGCAATAGTGGAATGTTAAAATTGAAACATCGGTTTATTATTAAAACTTAACGATAAATGCGCTGTGAACAAATTACATAATTTTTTAGCATTTACTTTATTGTTAAATTTAATATTAATCTAAATCATCAAGTAGTAGTTGATCTTTATTAAATTCTTTTTTGGCAGATTTTTGTCTTTTTATATATTGCTCTTTAAACTTCTTTGGATTTTGCAATAAACTGTCAAAATCTGACCATTCTAAAGAAATACAATCTCTTTTAGAAAAAGTTAATCTACAATATGGAATTAGTAAGCTACGCAAATACAAGCGTGTTGCGGCTGTTCCGCGAACACTTTTTGCTCTATAATCTTGAATGAACACGCCATATCTAATAAGGCCTCGATAGTATTCCCTGGATTTTTCGTTTAATTCACCATTGGCTGTAACTAATTCAATTTTTCTCGCTTGTTTGGGTGGGTTTGTTGCTTGATTTTTTGAATTTTTATTTTTTAAATCGTAATATGCAATTTCCTGAAATGCAGTAACAATATCATATAGATGTGCTCCATAAGTGTTAGAATGATCTGGATTTTCGGTTAAAGATTTTGCTCCTGATGGATTTGTTGCTACAGCCAATAAATGCAGAAAACGACCACCAGCTTCTCTAAACACTTGATCTTGATTTTTAGGATTAATTATATATCCATTCCTATTTTTAAAACCGTTTTTTTCTTGTTCGGATAAAGACGTTTCACCTTCTTGTGCTACCATATCGGCAAATATTTTAATTAATTCTCTTATGTCACTTGACCATATTTTGCAGAAGTTATTAAAGCCATAATATATAGTCTGTTTGTCATCTGCTCTTATTTTCTCTGCCATATCAACAAATGAGTTATCTGTATTGCCTAATATATCTTTAAGACTCAAGTTTTTTCCATTAAAGTATGAATTGCGTTCAATTCTTTTAGAGAAGATGGAAGAAATTATATCTTCCACTTCTTTATCACTTTTACTCAGTGATTCAATGCCCAATTCAATTAGTTTATAATCAGCACCTTCTTCTAGTACTTTCATATTTAAACCTGATCTAACAAAGCTTTCTACGCTTTCAGTTGAAACTTTAAAGAAAGCTATAGGGCTTCTCCTAAAAACAACTGGATTTAGTATGATTTGAGTTGTTTCAGTAACCATAGGTGTGGAGAAATCGTCTAAAAATAAATAAAAGGCTTTATCTTGTGCAAAATTACAATGTTCTAAAATAGTTTTCAAAAATTTTTCAAGATAATCATATTCTGAAAAAGGCCATTCAATTTCTGATAAGTACTTGTCTTCAAGCTTACTTTCATTTATTTTAGCATGACATAAACCTAAGATTTCATTAAATACACCGTTTATTGAGCTACTGGTTATATTAATGTCCTGTAAGTATAACTTCAAAAAGTTGATAAGCCAAGATATATCAGTTATATTTTTATGAGAATATTTAAGCTTGAGCCACTCAAGTATTTCTACTGTCCATCGTAAATGAAAATAGTTAATAACTTGTTTTCTTGCTTCATTCTCCTTGTTTGAGGGTAGCCAAGGAAAAGCTTCTGCAATGTTTCTCGCATTTAAATAGAAACCAATAAAACTGTCTTCCCCTGAAATGCCTGAATATCCAAGTTTAGATACAAGTGGCTCACTTAATCTACGAAACATCATAGTTTTTCCGCAACCACGTAATCCTGTTAGTACACATATGTTTCTATCGAGCAATTCATCTGTTGCTAAAAATTTAGGAACAAATAACGACTCCCATTCATCATATCTTTCTCCTATTAATTCAGTAGATAGGTAATCACCCACAGCTTTTGTATATGTGGCAGGGTTTTTCCTTTCTGAAAATAAGTTATACATAATTTCAAGCAGTTTTTTAGGATTACGAACGTAATCGCCTTCTGTTAAATTTTCTTCATGCAAGTATTTAGGGAACTCATCTTTTAATATTTTGTACTTGTACCTCTCCTCACGTTCCAATTTATGAAAATCAATTTTTTCAACTGCTTGCTGAATAATTCTTGCTAATCCCTTATAATCATCCATTGGTGGTATTTCATTTGAAAATGTTCCATATCCAAAATCAGTGATCCAAACTTTTCTGATTTCACTATTCATGGATAATGGATCTGGTTCCTGGATTAAAATGTTTCCAGAATGAAAATCAGCATGCTGCATCTCTAATTTAGAACACGCATAAAAAACATTCAACGCTCTATCTATAACATTAATTAATAATTGTAATGTTATATTTGAATGTTTAATCATATCCGCTAAACTATCACTTGGAATATAATCCCACATTATATAAAGATATTTATAATTATCTATTTCAATAAAACCATGTTTATGATAATGAACTACTCCTTCCGTTTGTCTTAAACGTACTACTTTTTTTATTTCTTGTTCCCAGTTAGGCTTGGCATCAACTTTTTCTTGAGAAATAAATTTTATTGCTCTGGTATCTTCTAGTTCATTATTATATGCAAAATATACGCTACCTACATTTCCAGATTTTATGGCTTTTTTTACAATATAATCATCAATTGAAACGCCTATGAATTTATCTTTAATAATATTTGACATGTTATTTTATTTCCTTTCAAATACAACAATTATTTCTTGCTTAATTCTTGCATTTCCTTTAACAACTTTTTTGGCTTCAGGTAGTGGATCACATAATGTTTCAACACATGTATAGTAATTTTTTGAAAGATTGATTAAAATTTCAAATAAAGAAGTTTTTTTGCTGTTATAAATAATATTTATATCGCCTATAACAATTATGCATTTGTCTCCTGTTTCTTGAAGTTTAGCCCATTTTTCAAAACATTTTTGCATCATTTCAATAAACATATTTTTTTCTGGAGAGATTTTTTTGTCTAGCGTAATCCAATCATCTTCTCCCAAAAACCATAATCTCAATCGATTATCACGTGCGTAAGTAAGAGACTTCATATATGGCGGGCTTGTAATTATAGTTGAGAAATGTTTATTCTTGAACCGGATAGTTGTAGCATCTTTATTAAACATTCTTCTTGACAATGTGTAATTAAAGTTAGGAACATTTTTATAACTTCTTTTTACCTTATTGTATAATTTCTCATAGACATTTTTATATTGATACATTTCTGGATAGAATTCAATTGGATACTTGTTACTTCTTAGGTATGGCGCACCATGACTTGCAGGGTAAGATAAAAAGCCAGGACGCTGATGATGCAAAATACCCATTAGGCACGACAATAGGAACCATTCTTTATATCTTTTTAAATAATAAACCCAACTGCATATTTCCTTCAGTGTTTCTTCATTATAAAAGCTTTTTATCCATTCAGGTATTGAAGTAATATCCTCTATTTTTGCTCTGCGCTCTGCAAGGCTTTTGTACCTGAGCATTTTTTCCTCTGCTTTTTCAAATGTCTCATATGGGTTTAACTTTCCCATAGTTAACACATATGCATAATAATTTAAATCATTACCAATTACTTCATGACCTAATGCCCATCCTTCTAAAAGCACAGTGCCAGAACCTGCGAATGGATCATAAATAATGCTGTTTTCTTCAGAATAATGTTTAATTAAATATTTAGCAAGATCTATTCTCATTTTCCCAATATATGGAGAAAGTGAGTTGATTGAATTTTTTTCTTTATCTTCAAAATCCAATTTTTTTATATTCATTTTTCAATTTACTCCCCTTTAATACTGTTTAATTTATATTATAAGTCGTTCTAACGTTCATAATTATGGCGCAATTTAATAATAGCAGGTATAATCTTCTCAAAAACCTAATCGTTTGCTTAATTTCCAATATATTGATAAGTTGTGCAATATTGGTGAATAATTTCTATCAAAAATATTTTTAGAAATTCATATACTATTGACATTATTTTTGTTGAGCTGAAGTTAAAGATTATGTTAAATATGTCACATACTATAAAAATTGGAAAAGTTGAGAGGTAGATAAAAATCTATTAGAACAAAGTTTTTAGAACAAATCCACAAAAAAGTTTATTTCTCATGAAGAGTATGACACAGGATTTGGGGTTACGATAAAAATAATATGACAACAAAATACAGAAAAATGTTCGCGAATGATATTATAATTTGAGCTGATCTAAAAACTAATAATAGTTGATTCTGCTTTGATAACAACTCTTTCATCAACTAAAAACGCCGAAAAAGTGTGACCTTGATGCACAATCGTTAAACAGGAAACAATGCCACTTTGGTTACAAACGCATATTGGAGTAAACAAGGATACAGGATTAGTTCATACAATCATAATCAAAATATCATTTTACAACGAACACAATGAAACTATTGTTTCACAGCTTATTTATGGATAGGAAAAGAAGTGTATGGAGATAGTGGATGTATGGGGTCGGAAACTAGCGCAGAAACAATTATTAGAAACGAGTTTGGGAATGAACTCAAGTATAAAATTCTTCACAATATGTTAGGTTTAACATGTTTTCGGAATAGTCAAGCAACTATTAGGGTATCGATGAACAAATTATCACAGTCTAAAAAACAGACCCCAAAGCTGAGTAATATGTTAAATCTGCTTTTATCTTTTGTATTTTATAGAAAAATATCTAGTAGCTTAATTCGGTGTTGCTATACAAATGAAATTTGGGTCAGTTGCTGAATTATTTTGCGATACAAAAATAAATAACCATAAGCAAAATATGGACAATGAACCGTTTTCCAAAAAATAACTTTATCTGAAATTATTATAGTATATTTTGTCTTTTTTTTCAATACTATTTGTGTAAAATGTTGAAAAATTATGTAATATGTGTAATAATTACATTTTACCAAAATTCTAGAATAAAAATGGTGTCATAATATTTATATCTATTAATAATGCTAAGCTGATTTGATTTTTATCTCATATATTTCTTAATAATCCTCAGCTAATAAAAAATCCACAAAATGCACGATTTTAACGCCATTGACGTTTCCTGCTGCAAGTTCGTCAAGCGTTACTATATATTTTGGATAATGATCCCTGATCTCAAGAAGATTGACAATTTCACGGTCAGATTCCTCAGGAAGATTGCGGCATACCTGCATATAGATACGCTCATCTCGCCGCACCGCTACAAAGTCTATTTCCTTTGTTTCGTTCTTGCCAATATACACATCATACCCTTTTCTGCGAAGTTCGAAGTATACGATATTTTCAAGCATTGCAGCGACGGATTTTGGATTAAAGCCCATTATGCAGTATTTAAGAGAGGCATCTGCAAGATAAAATTTTTCCTGCGTCTTCAGCACGGATTTTCCTTGCAAATCATATCTCTGGCAGCGATAAATTACAAAGGCTTTTTCCAGCCATTCCAAATAGTTATATACTGCTTCCACCGAGAGCGAACGTTCTTCGCTTTTCAGAAACTTTACTATTGCATTAGCAGAAAAAGTTTTGCCCACATTTTCAATGACATACTTTACAACACGGTTGAATAGGTCAAAATTGGCGATATGATGTCGTTTGATTATATCGTTTACGATAACAGAATTGTAAATGCCCTCAACAATTTGATAAGCAGTTCTTTCATCAAAATTACTCAACGCAACGATTGGAAAGCCGCCATTATGGATATATTCGGTAAGCAGCTCTTTCGGAGTACGTCCGCTTGCTTTTTTAAACTCCATATATTCGGAAAATGATAATGTAAACACAGGGATAGAAATATGCCGTCCCGTCAGATAAGTAGATATTTCGCTTGACATAAGTTTGGAGTTTGAGCCTGTCACATAAATATCTGTATTGGCATTTTCAAGCAGACTGTTGACCGCTTTCTCCCAACCCTTTATCTCCTGCACCTCATCAAGCAGAAGGTAGTAACGCTCACCGTCTGTCATTTTCTCCTTGATACTGTTGTACATCTCTTTATCGCTCATGTCATCATCGAAATCTTCGGAAGTATAGCGCATGTTGATAATATGATCGGCATTAATGCCGCTTTTTATCAAATCATCTTGCAGCATTTCCAAAATCGTGGATTTACCACAGCGGCGAACGCCGGCAAGAATTTTAACCAGTGGCACATCACGGTAAGTTTTAAGCATATTTAAATAGCGTGGTCTGATAATCATAGCATTTTCTCCTTTGCTATTAGTATACCAAAAAAATATCTGAAAATCAATAGTTTTTACTAAAAATCAGTATAAACTTTAAAATTTCAAATTGTTTTTCTGTAAAAAGATGTATTTCCTATTCGAAAAGTGATAAATAGTGCTTATTACAATTTTGCTGTATATTTGTTTTTCGCTTAAACATTTTTACCAATGAGTCTGACTCGGCGAAACGCCGACTCAGATTTTTTAATATTTCGCTGGACTTTTCCAAGTTTTTGTGGTATTGTGTATTCCTACAAGGAGGTGCATCAAATGCCACAACAAACATTCAGAAAATCAAATACAAAAGAAAAATGCGGCTTGTTATCGGATCACATTTCCGATTTCAAGCCACACTTTTTCATTAAGGAGGGAATATGCAAATTTTAGAAGAACTATGGTACAGCACTATCAATGACAGCAGGTTTTTGAAGAACAATGCCAAACTTGCTGAATTGTTGGATCTTTTATCCAAAAACGACGATAATCTAATGGAAAACGTAAGCGAAAAGGAAAAAGAAATATTTGAAAAGTACAAGGATTGTAGTGCGGAGATCAGTCAGATCACAGAGTTTGAAAATTTCATTAAGGGCTTTAAAATGGGAGCTTTGATGATTGAAGTGATGAAAGATTCAAATGGCATGAATTGATTGTAACTACAAAACAGTCGCTGAGATTTATCAGCACTGTTTTTGTTGTTGAAAAAACTTGCAAATGACACTGAAAACTTTGCTTGAAATTTTCCAAAGTTTTCAGTATAATATATTCAGAGTTAGATATTTGAAATGTTGTGTTTTATCACTTTGCAAAAAGGTGGATTTGATACGTCAATATATTAAGGAGGCTAATATGGATTTTATTTTTATAATCGGACCAAGCGCAGTAGGCAAAACCACGTTGGCAAAGAGCTTGTATCAGCATTATCAAGGCGTTTATCTTGAACAGAATATGGTTCCCGAATTTGTTGTTCCGAACAATGTCGAAGACATTGGTATATATGAGGAACAACTCTGTTGGGAAAATGTCCTGCTTCAGCTTAGATTTTTTTATGACAAGGGACATCGGAATATAGTAGCGTTAGATTTTGATGATGTCAGAACAAGAGAGCTGCCTCTAATTTTCAAAGGATATAAATTCATAACATTGAAATTTGTATCAAGCAATCCCGAACAAATAAAAGAACAAATGATACATAGGCACAATAACGAGGGTGGCTTGTATGTGCCCGATTATGTCGAGCGGTCAAACCATGTGATAATGAATAGGAAACTGCTTCCTAATGAAGTTCAAATCGATGTTGCAGGAAAGACAAAGGAAGAAGTGTTTAATGAAGCAATAAACATTATTGACAGCTTTGATCCGAAAACGGATTATGTTGCATATCTCTAAAAGGAAGATGAAATATTTGTTGGAGAATGGTTATATTCCTATGATCGATACGGGTAAAAAGACTTACCGATACAGGGTTAAAAAATGCGATGCGGAGAAGTTTAAGGAGAGAATGGAGAGGGATAGTGGCTTCTTGGTGGAGCTGAAAGGACGGTTTGGTAGGTGTGATTCTTCCTCTGATGCAGATTGGAAATATGCTTTAAAAGATGATGAAAGGGAAGAATTTCGGGAGTTTCTTACACGGATTTGGAAGAAATATCCTGATGCGTTGCCTGCTAAGGAAGCGGCGGAGTTGGTGGGTGTTTCGGTGCAGCGGGTCAATGAGTTGGTTAGGAAAGGGGTCGTGTATGGGATGTGCGTGGGGAATGTGCAGTATTTGAGTAAGGAGAAGTTCGTTGAGTATGTTGCTGGGAATTGTAGGGGTGGGGAGTTGGTTGTGAGGTTTAGGGAGAGGGGTGGTAAGGTGTAAATTGGGCTGCGGTGGTGAAATGCCACCTTAGGGTGTAAAAAAGGGTACTCCCTGATTTGGGGAGTACCTGTTTGAATTTGATGATGAACTATGGATGAAACCCGTCCTATTATAAGATGGTAAAATATGACTAAAAACTATAAATCACTATTTAATAAAAGTTTACTTATGTATTCTGGATCCAAGTTGTTCCGGAGTATTGATGCAATCCAGTTTCTTTGGGAGTCATTTAACCCTTCTGATATTTCATTTTTAACTTCTTGAGCTACTGTAAGTATCCGATTTAAGGGAATTGCTAAAATAGCATACTCTGGAGAGAAGCAATACCTTTCCTTTTCATCAATAAGCAAAGAAAGAACTTTATTTATACCATTTTGGTTGATATTCGCAATAATATTATTCCATATTGATGTTGTTTCAGGATCATGAAAAACCCCATCTTTATAATTTACGATTTCTCTACAATCCTTTAACCAAAAATAAGCATTCTGATTTTCGAGGGGATTGCTACAGAAAAAATCAGTTCTTTGAAACAAATCAACATATGTGTGTATTGTTCCACCATGATCTGTCATTTCCTTTGGCTTGTCATATTGTTCACCAAGTGCAATTTTGAACTTATACAGATGCTTTGCAGCTCTAACTAAAACAATATTGCGACAGAGAAGTGATGTTCTTAATCCGAAATAAACAGAGTAATACAGTTTTATAGTTGCCCAAGTATAATTTTTGCGAGAAACGGAGTCTAAACCCTCAGCAAAAGACAACAGTGCTTTATAGTAAAAACTGATAATGTCTTCGTTTTTAACAATCCTATATAAAGATATATCTGAATCATCAACATATATTCCTTTTATAGCTTTTCCAGATTTAAAGTCAGCAAATGGAGTGCCACTTGGACCGGTAAATCTATTGCGGAATATTTCTTGACACCTAGTTGTATTAAAAGTCATAATCTGATTCACCTGGAATATCAGAGATAAATGCTTCCTTTAGATTATCAATGACACGTTTTCTCGCAGTTCTACCGTCAGTTGTCTCAATATTCTTCGGTGTGATTAATTCAATCTCTGAGAAATCAAACATTTTTGCTATTACTTCTTGTTTGAAACTTCGTTGTTCGACGCATTTAGGAAGAACATTTTCCATGAAGAATTCAACCGCTCCAATAAAACCTGCTGCCTTGTAGAAGATATTTGATGAAATTGTACTCCATTTTGATGCCTTGTCGGCATGATATTTTAATGCATTAAAATAGTTTTGAAGTACGGTTGCTTGAAGATTGAGATTCGTAAGGTTCTTTTCTTCCAGTTTTCCATTATGATCCACATAAATTTTTAAAGCATTAACGACAGTTGATAAATCAAGTTTTCCTTTTCCTCTTGGCATACCCGGATATTTAATAGCATTATAAAAAGGAGAATTTATTTCTTCATTTAATATGCGAGCAATATCTTCAGCTCGGTTTAGTGCATAATTACGATCCTCGTCTGTCACACCATATAAATCATAAATCAAACTTTTGGGTACTGGTTTTTGTTCTGAATTAATATTTAAAAAAATCTTAGCCGCGTCTTTGGTCCCTAAATTTATTGCAAGAGAAACTATTATAGTTTTGTCTGCAAGTTCAGGTTTTTCAGTCATAGCAGCTTTAATACCTTCAAGTCGATGTTGTCCATCAATTAGCTGCGCTGCACCATAAATTATAGGTAATTCAATCTCGTTTTTTGTAATTATTGGCTGATTATCAGTATATGTCCAGTTGATAACAAAAGTGTTTACAAACAAATTGTCATCAAGAACATAATTTTTTATTGATGTAATCCTCTGTCTATTTAAAACACGCTGGACAGCTCCATCTTCTGTATCTTTGCCACGAATGGCAACGTAGCTAATATTAGCTAAATCTTTAACACTCATTACAAGTGTATAAATGGTTATGTTATTTATCTTTGTAGAAACATATTTATATCTTTTATTTTCATCCATAACCTGACCTCGGTAATTTTTTAGCATAAAGATTTCAGTTCCATCTTTATTTTTAGAGGTAAATATTTTTTTGTTAGAAGAAAAACTTATAGTTTTATCTTCGCAATAACGCATTATCTGAATACGTAAAACATCAATAGGTTTTTTTGCTCCGAAATCAAAATAACCATTTTTAATGATCTTATCATAGATTTCTTGGATGGTCAGTCCATTTTCTTCGTTTTCTAAAACCTTTATTGCAGCATCTGTTATTGTCATTATTATTCCCTCATAGTGATCTAATATTAATTGTGTTAAAAAATTATGAAAACGGTAAAAGATTATACTATCAATTCGCTGTTATAAGAATCCACAATCTGGTAGATCTTAGCAAGATAATCATCTTTTGTTGTTGCGCCTTCTGAAAACTGTTCGTACAACCATTCGATGCCGCCACGAACATAAGAATTAAACAAATCCATATTCTCAGGTGTGTCAGGTTTTCTAAAAGCACGTTCAATCTTTTCATCAGCGCTTAAACTCGTGCTATTATCAACGAGCATTACAATTCTAAAAACAAAAGTTAGATTGTTTTGTTCTTTATGCACAGTATCAATATGAATTTTAGCTTTATCTGTATTATTATCTGCATCCCGGCGAAGCCCATAGTTTAAACCAACAATGGCGGCTGTTAAATATACATCAATATCTCTTTTAAAAACTCCTGCAACTTTTTCACTTTTATCGTTTTTTTCTGTCTTCTCGCTTAAAAATTTAAGCCAAGATGCATGTTTGCCTTTGATATAAATGTCGCTAGAAAACATCAACCATTCCTCCTTATTGAAGATTTGACCTCAGAATGCTTTTCAATTTGATACAACATACCCACTTTTTCGCTCATATTAGACTGAGCGTATTCCCAGTCTTTGTTCATTACAACAAGAATTACTTGCTCTGCAACTTGAGGCAAAACTTTTGAGATATTAGCTATATGCTTATCGTCAGCATTTGAGAATGGTGCATCCATTACAATTGGATATGGTTCACTTGAATATTGAATACCGTCCAATTCATTACCTTTGGTTTGTGCTTTTTTACGAGCAAGATCAACTATTCCTGCAATAAAAGCAAAATTTTTAACTGTGTCTAGTCCAGGTGAAGTATCATTAACAAAGATACCTCTTCCGTTATCAACTTTTAAAGTTATGTGATAATTATCATCTATTTCAACAGTTCTCTGACCATGATACATTTGTGAAAATAGACCATTTATACTTGAATAGAGCTCACTTTTAACATCTTTTTCGGATTTATCATAACTCTCTTTAAACCATTCATATATTTTTGTGGCATAAGCAATATATGAGTTAATCCTTTTGTTCTTTTCTGTCGCAATTTGTAATCCATCTATTGTAGATTCCAGGGATTGTATTTGATTTTTTATTGCACCAATAGACGAGGAAATCTTAACTAGCAATGATCTTTTTTCTTTTAATTGCTTTTCATTTTCTATATTATCTCGTTCAATTTTACCAACATCAATATTCCCTTGAAGGATCTTGCTTAGATTGGTCAGTCGAGTTTTTTTATCATCAATTTGATTGGCGTTTTCTCGAATTCTAATATAATCATTTTTTATTGTTTCTGCATAATCTTCGGTTTCGTGTTCAAATTCCTGACAATCTTTTTTGAATTCTCTGATCTCTGTCCCAATGTGTTGTGGCGGTAAAAGATTTTGTTCATACCGTATGTTATTTACCGCACCCTGATTCATTGTTAAATCAGCACCACAAATGCATTTGCCTCTTTTAATAATAAATTCAATGGAATCAAAATGCATTTTAGGAATACCTGCGCCATCTTGTTTAGCATCTGCTAAAACTTTATATACCTTTTCATACAAGGGGCTTGCAAAAAATTTAAATGCATTTTTTGTGAAATCTCGAACAATTTGACCCTCAATATTTTCTTGGTTATTTTGCAGATAATTGAGATCTCTTTCAATATGATTTTTTTCCTCTTGACGTGCCTTGGTTTCCGCATTTGCCAAAATCTTTGCTTCTAGGTCATTTTTACGATTTTCGAAATATTCAATTTCACTTTCGGCTTGTTTTTTTCTTTGTTCAAGAGATTGCAATTCATTTTTAGCGGCAATTAAATCCTTTTGTAAATGTGCATTTTTTTGATCTTGTCCAATATCCAATTCCTTTTGAAGCTTACTTATTACAGAGTTTGATTTTTTAGGTTCAAAGTGATCTACAGCTTCACTGATGGTTTCTAATCCCATCAGACCTCTTACTGCAGATACAACGTTTCCTTTGCTGTTAATGTCGGCTATGTGTTCTCCATCAAAAAAGAAATATCCAGACAAAGCTTCTGGTAGTATTTTATCTACTGTATTTTGTGCCTCTACAGATGGCACTTCTTGCATTTCTCCATTGGCTTCTTGATATTCGACCTTCAAAACTGATCGCCCAAAATTTGGAGCCCTGTCAATCTCATTTTTGGTAACCGCTTGCGTCCGCCTCACAATATAAAGACGGTTTTCGTGTTGTAATACTACTTCAACTGAAACTTCATTTGTAGAATACAAACTCATTTCTTGAAGGGACTCTGAGTTAATTAATTCTCTTGTTTTAAATGAAGTTGAACCATAAAGGCACCAATTAAAAGCTTGGATTAG
>JAAVIG010000096.1 GCA_014796735.1 Oscillospiraceae bacterium | reverse complement strand
CTCGGCTCTGTTTTTCCTAAAAGCTGTGTGGCGATAGTCCCTTAGGGAAGTGTGGGTGGAATTATTGAGGCTTTATTCACGTTCGGGTCGCAGGTGCTACGTTATTGATTATGTATTTTCATTGGTGACGTTAGTTGCTCCCATTAGTTTGTGCAATGTATGATTATTCTTGTGCTCCCAATTGGGTTGTACCACCCTATCCGTTAAAAACGTTCCTTTTGCAATAACTGCCCCACAACAGGGGCGGAGCCAAATTTTCGCTTCGCGAAAATTTTGAAATGCTTCGCATTTCAGCGGGCTGTCGCCCGCGGCTCCGCCGCCAACATTGTTCGTCGCTCCCTCTGTTTTGCTTCCTTATTTCCTATCTCACGAGAAATATTTACGTTTCCCCAAACATCTTAAAACTTGCGAAATATTTAAAATCGCCGCAGATGTATCACCATTTTAAATTATCAATTATCAATTATCAATTTTTCATTTTAAACCCTATCCCCCAGACCGCTTCAATATAATCCTTCCCGCTGATTTCCCTAAGCTTCCTCCTAAGATTACTAACATGCATTTTCAGCGAGCTTTCGGTGCAGTCGGGAGTGTCTAAGCTTATGCGCTCCAATAGCGTTGATTTTGCGATCACCTGTTTTGGATTTAACATCAGCAGCTTTAAAATGGCGCACTCGGTTCGGGTGAGCTTGGCTTCCTTTCCGTTGACCTTCGCCGTATGAGTATCCGTAAAAAGCGTCATATCGTCGTATTCAAGACGGTTCGCTTCGGCGTCCGAGGAATTTCTGAGACGTATGGTGATCCTTGCCAGCAGCTCCTTTGTGTCAAAGGGCTTTGTGATATAGTCCGCCGCTCCGCCGAGAAGCAGGTTTACCTTGTTTTCGGTATCCGCCTTTGCGCTTACCACAATAACCGGAATATTCCTGATCTTCGGCAGTACCTCCTCCCCCGATAAGCCGGGCAGCATTAAGTCCAAAAGTATCAGGTCGGGCTTTATTTCCGAAAGCATTAAAAGAGCTTCCGTGCCCGAATAGGCGCGGCTCACCGAATAGCCCTCCTTCGTAAGGACTTCCTCCACCATATTTCCGATGTATATGTCGTCGTCAATGATCAAAATGTGTCGGTTCAGATTCATTTTAATTCTCCTGCTTTTATAAATAAGTCATAAATAAATCCGCTGATATTCCGCCTCGGCGGTGAGAAAATCAACGGAGTATATTTTTATAAAGTTTTTCTTACTCTGCTTCCGCGCTTCTTGGCAAGGCCGTAATCTTTCCAAGTCCGCGCGGTAAGGTATTTATTTATTTTGGTTAAATTTTCCTTAAAGCTTTCTTTGTCTCTCAGCTTGAATATCTGTATAACAAGCCAGCAGTAGGTAACGGAAGCGGTTTTCAGCCTTTGGTAGATCAGATGCCAAATATAAAAATCCGCTTCGGGAGTGTTTAAAAAGTAATCTTCAACGGATTTGTTAGCCGCCAGATAATCGTTGATGCACCTTTTGTCGTTAAAGCCCGTTATGCCGCTTGCCCTGTGGGTGTAAACATAGGTTTTGTCATTCGTAACGGCAATTATATTTGCGTGGTAGAAAAGCTTCGGGATTATACACGCGTCTTCAAAAAGCATTTTCGGGAAATACAAATCGTTATCGGTAAACAGCTTTTTTCTGAAAAGCTTGCTCCAAAGATAACGTCTTATCGAAATGTCCCTTATAATATTTCCGTACAGCTTTTCGGCACGGTAAACGCCTTTTCGTTTTAATATCTTGCCGGTTCTGAAATGCTCGCCTTTCTCGTCGCAGCAGCAGTAGCCGCAGCATACTATATCTGCATTGCTTTCCGCGGCGGCGTTGTACAGTCCCTTAAGATGATTTGGTAAAATACTGTCGTCGCTGTCAACAAAGGCTAAATATTCGCCCTTTGCCATGCCTATCGCTCTGTTCCTTACCTCGCCGATGCCGCTGTTTTTCTGATGATACAGCTTAAAACGCGGGTCGGCGGTGTATTCCTCCGCTATCAAGGCGGAATTGTCGGGCGTGCCGTCGTTTATCATTATTACCTCGTAGTCCTGAAAGGTCTGCGCTTTTATCGAATCAAGACAGCGCCTGATGTACTTCTCTACTTTATATATAGGCACTATAACGCTTACTGAGGGAATATGCTCCATTTTGTCCTTTTGTTTCCTTTCCTCTTGTTTTTCTTTTTAAGTAGAGTATACCCATATCACAGTACTTTGTCAAGAGGAAATATATTATTTTTTTATGACATTTTTGTAATATTTTGGTTTGACTTAAATGAAATGTCGTTTAACATTTACATTATACTTTTATATTTTGCAAAAGTCAACAGGGTCCATGAAATTTTGTTAATTTATCTAAATGAATTATTATGTATTCGTGCGGTTTAGCTAAAAATAACTATATAATATGAATTGGAAAAGCCGAGAATTTGCGCCTTTTTTGAGGAAACACGGGCGGAAAAGCAGGGGGTGATACGGATTGACCTATTATGAAAATCTGAGAGTAATAAGAGAGGACAGGGGGTACACTCAAAAACAGGTAGCCGCGGTTTTGGGTACTACGCAGCAGTATTATTCCGACTACGAAAACGGAAAGCGGGAGATACCCATAAGGATTTATATTACGCTGTCCAAATTTTATAATGTTAGCATAGATTATCTTGCGGGGCAGGAGGAATACCGCGAGACACGAAAGGCAGTACAAGGAAAGGCAGAAAGCATGTGAAGATGACAAAGCGGAAATTAAAAACGGCGCGGTATTTATTTGTAATACCGCGCTGTTTTTATATTATATTTATACTGAATCCTTGCTTTTTAAATGACCGCGTTTGATTTTCAACTCCGTATTCTCAAATTATCCATAAATTCTTACGATCATTTTAATTTATTAACTGCCCGACGAAACGATTCCTCTTCCCGCGTCCATAGTAACGGTAGTTCCGCTCTTTAAAATACTTGTGGCGTTTTCCGCTCCCACAATAACTGGAATATCCAAGGAAAGTCCCACTACCGCAGCGTGGCTGTCCGATCCGCCCTTTTCGGTGATAATGCCCTTAGCGGCGCGGAGTATTCTCATTATGCTGTTATCGGTCTCGGGGATTACCAATATATCTCCGTTGACGAAATTTCTTACCGCTTCTTCAGGCGTTCTCGCTACGCAAAGCTGGGCTGTGGCGGTTTTGTCCGTTACGCCGTCGCCCATAACAAGCACGTCGCCAACCACATGCACCTTCATAAGGTTGGTGGTGCCGCTGATACCCAAAGGCACGCCCGCGGTGATGACTACCAGATCGCCGTTTTCAAGATAGCCCTCGTTTACCGCGCAATCTACCGCATGGTTAAACAGGTCGTCGGTGGTCTCCATTATCCTGCTCATAAGAGGGACAACGCCCCAGCTTAAACTTAACTGCCGCCATGTGCGCTCGCTTGGTGTACAGCTTAAAATGGGGCGGTTGGGACGGTACTTTGACAAAAGCTTGGCGGTGCCGCCTGTGGTGGTAACGGTAAGGATAGCCTTTGCGTTAAGGTCGAGAGCGGTGGTAACTGTGGCGTGGCTTATGGCGTTGGTGACATTTTCCGCGCTGTCTACCTCTCTTGCTCTGAAACGCTTTGAGTAATCTATATGGTTTTCGGTGTTTTCCGCTATCAATGCCATAGTCCTTACCGCCTCAACGGGGTACATTCCCGCGGCGGTCTCTCCCGACAGCATTATCGCGCTGGTGCCGTCGTATATAGCGTTGGCAACATCGGTTGTTTCCGCTCTGGTGGGGCGGGGATTCTTTATCATGCTCTCTAACATCTGAGTCGCGGTAATGACCTGCTTGCCCGCGTTGTAGCCTTTTTCGATAAGCATTTTCTGAAGCTGCGGTATCTGCTCGAAGGGTATTTCCACGCCCATGTCTCCTCTTGCTACCATTATGCCGTCGGAAACTCTCAGAATGTCGTCGATATTGTCAACGCCCTCCTGATTTTCGATTTTGGCGATGATCTTTATGTCCTTGCCGCCGTTTTCCTCAAGTATTTTTCTTACTTCGAGTATATCCGCGTCACAGCTTACAAAGCTTGCGGCAATAAAGTCAAAGCCCGTTTCCGCGCCGAAGATGATGTCGCTTTTATCCCTTTCGCTTACGTAGGGCATCGACAGCTTCGCGCCGGGGAAGTTGCAGGATTTATTGTTGCTGAGCCAGCCGCCGTGTACTATAAGGCACTTTATATCGTCTCCCTCGGGCTTGGTGTCGATTTCCGTTACTTTCATTTCGATAAGTCCGTCGTCCGCCAATATTCTTGTGCCTACGTCAATGTCCTTTGCGAGGTTTTTGTAGGTAATGGATACCTCCTCGGAGCTTCCCTCGACCTCACGGGTGGTCAGGGTGAATATCGAGCCGTCTTTAAGCTCCGCCTTTCCGTCTTTGAAAAGCTTTACTCTCACCTCAGGACCCTTGGTGTCAAGCAATGACGCCACGGGCAGCCCCAGCTCCTCACGTATGCGCTTGACCTGCTGAAAGGTTTTTAAGTGGCTTTCGTGGTCGCCGTGAGAAAAATTTTGTCGGGCAACGTTCATGCCCGCTTTCATTAACTCCCTTAATACGTTGTCGTTAGCGGTGGAGGGGCCCATTGTGCATACTATTTTTGTTTTTCTCATTTTATTTGTCCTTTCATGGGTTTTGATTTGTGATTTATTTGATTTATCTGACTTAATTATATTTGTTTTTGGGGGGGTTGTCAAGGGGGGTTCTCCTCAGGCGGCGGAGTGCCTTTTTAAAACTGCGTTTTAGGCGGTGGGGTGCTTTTCGGAGCAACTGCCGATTGTTTGATTTGTAAAGCTGCGCTTTATGTAATGTTTTCTTTTAACTCGTAACCGAGTGCAGTGTGCGCTCCCGCGCGGGGCTTAAGGTGACACCAAAGGGGGGAGAAGGTGCAATAAGCTTCACCTCATGCTGTTTCATTTATAAAATAGCACAATCCCTATAACAAGTACGATTACATACACAAGTGCGAAAAATTCGGTGAAACTCATTGCCCCACTCTCCCCCCTTAGGTTTCACCTTAAGAATCCTTTCCTTATCCCCCTCACACCCCCTTTTCCCCGCTTTGAAAGTTGGTGTGATTTAAACGTTTTTTGCTCCATAAAATTAGTGCGTGAAATGTCACTTATATAACTTGGTTGAATTGTTCAATGTTGGAAATATGCAGTAACGTTTTATTAACGTTCGGGTCGCAGGGCTGCGTTGCTGATTATGGGTTTTCATTGGTGACGTTGGCGGCTCCCGTTAGTTTGTACAATGTATTTCTTTGCTTGTGCTCCCAATTATGTTGTGCCGCCCTATCCGTTAAAAACGTTCCTTTTACAATAACTGCCCTACCGCAGGGGCGGAGCCAAATTTTCGCTTTGCGAAAATTTTGAAACGCTGACGCGTTTCAGCGGGCTGTCGCCCGCGGCTCCGCCGCCAACACCGTTCGCCGCTCTTACGTTCTGCTGTTTTCAATTTCGCCGCACGAAAGAGTCGGCAGCCCCTTAGAAAACACTGTCATAAGCATTATAAACGAAAAATTCCGTATTAAAACCGTTAACCGATCAAAAAGCCTGCAAACGGCTTTTTGATCGGTTAACAGCAAATAATATCACAATTTCCGACACCTTATAAAAAACACAACCTTAAAACGACACCTCCGCCGTCTGAACCCCCTTTGCGCCGTCAAGCTTAAAGGAAACAGGCGTCCCCCCGTTCCCCTTATACTTAAAGGTAACGTTGATCTCCGCACCGCCCACTTTAACCCTCATCTTAGCTCCGTCAAACTCCGCGGGCAGCCGAGGTGAGAAAGTGATCTTCCCTCCGTCAATCTCAGCTCCGAACAGCCCCTCAAAAATACATTTCCAGTACCAAGCGGCGGCTCCCGTATACATCGACCACCCTCCGCGCCCGTAGCAGTGAGGGTTGGTATAAATATCCGCCGTCATAAAATAAGGCTCTCTTCCGAACCGCTCGTCCTTGTAGGCGGGATTAAGCATATTAAGCAGCTCGAACGCCCTCTTGTTCTGTCCAAGCTCAAAGCAGGACAGACAGTACCACACAGCCCCGTGAGTATACTGTCCCCCGTTTTCCCTTACCCCCAAAGGATAAGACTTGACATATCCCGGGTCTTCGGTCGTGTTTTCATTGCTGAATGGCGGATTAAACAGCTTTATAATGCCGTTTTTCTTGTCCACAAGCTGTTCCCACGCCGTGTTTGAAGCCGTGACCACCCTTGCGGTGTCGGGCAGTCCGCACAGCGCGGCAAAGGCTTGGGGCAGCAGGTCTATCCTGCACGCTTCGCTGTCGGAAGCGCCCATTTTATTGCCGTTGTCGTAAAACGCCCTTAAATAGTGGTCTTCGTCCCACGCGTTTTCCTCAACGGCAACGCACAGATCGGCAATGTTCTTTTCCAGCTCGTCCGCGTACGCCACCTCGCCCTGCTCTCTCGCTATCGGCGCGAATTTTCTGCCGCATAAAACGTAAAACATGGAAAGCCATACGCTTTCGCCCTTCCCTTCAATGCCGACTCCGTTGTAGCCGTCGTTCCAGTCGCCGCTTCCCATTTTGAGAAGACCGTTTTTGCCCTTTTCGAAGCCCTTTTCCATTGCCTTTTTGCAGTGCATGAAAAGGCTTTCCTTTATACCGCTGCCGGAAGCCTCCATATACAATTCGTGTTTATCCTCGGGTAAAGCTTGCCCCTCGCAGTACTCCGCCTCGGTGTTCCAAAAATCCTTGCCGCCGAAGCTTTTCGCGTACTCGCAGGCAACATAGGGCAGCCAAAGCAGGTCGTCGCTGCACCTTGTCCTTACTCCCACTCTCTTTCCGTTCAGATCGTGCCACCAGTGCAGCACGTCGCCCTCCTGAAACTGACTTTGACAGCAGCGGAAAATATGCTCCATCGCCGTTTTGGGTGAAAGGTACATAATGCACAGACAATCCTGAAGCTGATCGCGGAAGCCGTAGCCGCCGCCGTTCTGGAAAAAGCCCGTACGCCCCCAAAGGCGGCAGGATAACGCCTGATGAGGGAGCCATGTGTTAAACAGCCTGTTCAATTTTCCGTCGGGAGTTGAAATTTCGATGCTGTTTTCAAGCTGTAATCCGCAGGGAGTACCCTCCAACGCCTTTATATTGCTTGCAGCTTCGGCAGGGTTTTCGCAGTAGCCCAAAATATAGCGTATGCGAAGCTTTTCCCGCGGAGGTAAGCTTATCGGCACTATTACCGCCGTTGTTTCGGCGTTGGCGTTCATGACCTCCTCGGAGCAGCCCGAAAAGTCTCCCGCCGATATATCCGCTTCCGAAAATGAATACACGGCTTTTTTATTGCAGTACAGAACCATTGCTCCGTGATAGTTTGGGTTTTGGGAATTTGTTATCAGCAGAACGCCCTTGTCCGTTTTCGCGGTGGGCATTGACATTTCTTTGCGGTCGCCCAAAAGCGGGGAAAGCCTGTATACAAGATGAAGCTTCTGCTCCCTGTCGGAGGTATTTAAGAGAGTTGAAGTGATTTCCTTGCCGAGACCTTTTGTATATACCTTAACGTCGGTTTTGGCTTCCACCGTCCCCGCTTTTCCCTCATAGCTGCAATACTGCGGGGTAAATTCCGCTTTGCTTCCCCTTATCATATCGTAATACATATTGCCGCTCTTAAGCAGCAAAAGCTCGTTTCCGTTATCCGCCACAGGGTCGTTTTCCCACGGGGTAAGCTTGTTTTCTCGGCTGTTCAAAGCCCATGTGAAGCCGAGGCTGTTTTGAGACAAAAGAGTGCCGAACTGCGAGTTTGAAAGGATATTGCACCATGTGTTTTCCTCATTGCTTATAACGTAGCCGCCGTCGGTAAAGTCGTTTTCCTCTTTTTTATGGGTGCAGGGCAGCAGGTCAAGCGGCGGCTTCTGAGGCAGCGCGTTCAAAGGCTGCAAGGACAGGTCTTTCAAATCGTCCTTTGCCGCCAAAGCGTACATTAAGGTCAGCATATCGTCGGGCAGCTCCGATTTTATAAACGCATAGCCGCAGCCCGCAATCTCCGATATAGCTGCCGACTTTTCCAGTCCGTTTTCGCACAGCACGATAAGGTCGCACTTAACATTGCAGCGGTCAAGCCCCTGCTTTAACAGCACCGCCGTTCTTACCTCCTGTCCCTCCGCGATAAGCAGGGGAAAATCTCCCGATATGCCGTATTTCCACAGTGCCTGACGGTTCAGCTTGTTTTCCCTTCTTGCGTTCAATATTTTTTCTTCCTTGACCTCTCCGTAAAGCAGACCGGGCAGCGCAGCGGAAGCCATGCGCCCGTGAACGGTGGACAGCGAAAGAGGAGAGGGAGCGTTTTGCTCCTTAAGCTGCTCCAAGCCGTCCTTGCCTTTCCGCCTTATTTCAAGAGCGGCTTTTTTTGCTTCCGCGGCGCTGTCGGCGTAACAGTAAAAAAAGGTAAGCTTTTCGGCTTCGCCGCTGTCCAAGGTAACGTCGTTTTTTACAAAAAGACAGGGAGAGGGAATGGCGCGGTCGGCGCACTCTCTGATCAAAGCCTTTTCAAAGAAGGAAAAGGGCGCGTAATTAAGACAGGCTTCTTTGGAAAAGCAGTAGGTGAAGTCCGCTTCTTCCTCTATGAAGCCCGCCGCGCAGGCGGTAACGTGGTCGCTGTCCCTGTCCTTGCGGTAGAAAATGAACAGCTTGTTTTCACTGTCGTACTCTATCTTTAAAAACAAGTCCAAAAACATGGGGTGAGCGGAGTAATCGGAAGCCCTTGCTAAAGTAGGCTCGCTGTACAAGCATAGGGTGAGCTGTTTTTTGGAGCGGGTCTTGTTTTTAAGGGAAAAGGTGCGTATTTCGGCGTTGTGCGCCGCTCTGACCGTCATTTCAAGGGCAAAGCTTTTTTCCTCGGTTGTGTATAAGGTCTCCGTCTCGGAAAAAACGGTGTGCAGCTTGGTATTGAATTTCGGGTGATAAAAGAGGGGATAAACTCCGTTTTCGTCGCAGCAGCCGTAAAACGCGCCGTGAGGGCGGTTCAGATAATCCGAGGTTTTGTTTACCGTCTGCACTCCCTTATAGCTGCCGCAGAATAAGCCGTTGGCGGAGGTGAACAGGGTAAGGCTTCCGCCGCTTAAGGGATTTACGGGGGAGCACTTTACCGTCTGTTCCTTTATCTCCTCTATTTCCTTAGGGTTCTTTTCCTCGCCGTAACGGTAATCCGCGTTTAATATCTTTTCTCCTGCCATGACCTTTTCCTCCGATAATTCCTCCGCCCTTTTTATTCTTTCATCGCTTAAGAATAATTTCGAGCAGATATTGTCCTTTAATAAATTGGCCGCTCCCGCTATGCTCATTCCCACATGGTGCGCCATGTGGCTTTTTATTACCGCGCCCCCCGCGCGTCCCACTCTGCGCCTTGTGTAGTCCACCGCCTCGTAAAAGCCGTACTGAGGGTTAAATGCACCCTCCTTTTCAAGACGGCAAAGGTTGTTGTAGCTTTCCAAGGGTTCAAGCGACAGGGTAAGATAGCTTGAATAGGGGCTTACCACACATTCCTTGTCCATTCCTCCCTTAAGGGCGGTTTTCTGTACTCCGTGCGCCTTGTACTGATAGTTTAACTCACTGTCAAAGGCGTAGTAGCCGCTTTCGGAGATACCGAAGGGGGTATGGCGGTGCTTCTGACAGTGAAAGGCGTACTTTAACGCTTCGTAACACATGCTTCCCTCCTTTGAAGTAAGCAAAAGCTCGGGCATAAAAAACTCAAACATCGTGCCTGTCCACGCCACGGCTCCCGCATAGGCTCCGCTTCGGGACATGGTTCTGGATAAGGCGCGCCAGTGGGCTTTGGGAGCTTGTCCCGTGGCAATGGCGGCGTAGCTTAAAAGTCTTGCCTCCGACATCAGCATATCGTATTTATGGTGTGACATCTCGTTTTTTTCGGTATCGAAGCCGATGCTGAAAAGCTTATGCTTTTTCTGATAAAATTCCGAAAGCCTGGTATTGTTTATAATGGTATCAAGTCTTTGCCAAAGCGCGCGGGAAAGACCGTTCAGCCTTAAGCACTCCTTTACCGCGATAAGACAGCAGAAAAAGTTGCCGCTGTCCACCGAGGACACAAAGCCCGAAACGATTTTCAGGCTACCCAGTTCATACCAGTTGTAAAGATTGCCCCGCCATTTGGACAGCTTTTCCACCGTTGTCACGGTTTTTTCAAGCAGATTCTCAAATTCTTCCGGTGAAAGTAAACCAAGCTCAAAAACAGCCGCCATAGACAGCATATACATTCCGATATTTGTGGGCGATGTTCTCATACAAACTCGATAAACAGGCTTAAACTGCACGTTGTCGGGGGGGAGCCATGAGGTCTTTTCGTTTACGTGGTCGGTGTAGAAGCTCCACATTTTTTTGATTTGCGACATAAGCTCCAGCTTTGCAATTTCGTTCAAGGACGGTGTAAAGCTGCTTCGGGGCTTGTCGGCGTAAATAAAAAATGGGAGCGCGGCGCACATCAGAACGGCGGCGGGAAAAGCGATATAGCTTACCTTATATATACATGACAGTATAAGCAGCGCTGACAGCGCGAAGGGAAAAAGCAGATGCCAGAAGCCTCCTTTAAAAGCCGTTTTTTCAAGAAAGCCGCTGGTCGTCCACTGCAAAAGATTTCTTTTTGTGACAAGATTTCTCCAAAGGGTCTTTACAAGAGCGTCCAATGACACAAGGGCAGCCTTGGGCAGGGTCATTATTTCAAGCAGGGCTTTTGACATAAGCTGCTTTGCTTCGCTTACAATGGGAGAGTAAAACCGCCTTTTTATTCCGAAGGCAAGCCCTCTTGTCACCGATGAGACAAGAGGCGGGATAAAGGGCAGCAGCAAGGAAATATACGCGGCAATACCCAAAATAAAGCCGTTTTTTACAAAGCAGGACAGAAAGAACAGCGAGAGGTCGAAGACGGGCTTCAAGGCGCGCCTTAGGTTGTCGAAAAGCTTGTATTTGGTAAGGGGCGAAAATTCCTTGAAAAACAGAAAGCGGAAATTCTGAAAATCCCCTCTTATCCAGCGGTGCGCTCTTTTAAAATATGATTTCGAGGAGGGCGGGAAGCTGTCGGAAAACTCCTGATCTCCCGCATAGGCTACCCCCGTTAAGCCCCCCTCCAAAATATCATGGGAAAGCACTCTTTCGGGCGGAAACTTATCGCAGCAGTCCTTTAAAAAGGCTCTCTTTTTAATAAGCCCTTTTCCGCAGAATATGCCCTCGCCGAACAGGTCAAAGTAAAATTCGCCGCCGAAGCTGTCGTAAGCGGATACGCAGCTTACACCCCCGTTTCCCGCCATAGCTCTCGCAAAGGGAGTTTTAAGTGTGGAATCGAGGGTGGAGGTGCAGCGGGGCGCGATGATGCCGTAATCCTTGTTCAAGGGGTGCAGGGCGATGGCGGCAAGCTCCTTTATGCTGTCCATCAAGGGTATGGTGTCCAGATCGAGGGCGGCGATAAATTCGCATTGCGGGAGCTTGGATATATCCCCCAATACGCGGTAAAAGTCATGCCCCTGTCCGCACAGGTACTTTGTAAGCTCTTCTATTGCGCCTCTTTTGCGGTCGAAGCCCTGATATTTTTTCATGGTCTTGCTGTAAACTCTTTTGCGGAAGATAACGCTGCAATCGGGAAAAATTTCGCGTCTTAAGGCTTCACCCTGTGAAAACAGGGCCTCGTCCTCGTTTTTGGTTTCGCTGTAGGCGGGGGACAGGTCGCAAAGCAGACAGAAAAAAATACCTCTTTGAGGATTTTTCAGCTTTGCGGTCTTAAGTCTTGACAAAGCGTCCTTTAAGCTGTCCGTATCGGAAATAAGGGCGGACATTGCGCAAAGGGTCAGTCCGTTTTCGGGCAGCTCCGACTTGATCTTTATTCTCGGCAGGGGCTGGGCGTGGGAGAGTCTTGAAATTATAAGGTCGGTGACGGATTTTACTGCGCCGAGGAAGGGTAAAAAGGTTATAGGTACTGTCCACAGATGGGTGAAAAGTCCCGCCGCAAGGGAGAGAAGAAGCGCGATGCAAAGCTGCAGGGAAATGTAGAGGGTCGAATTTACATAAGGGTAGATATTGCGGTAATCCTCCTCGATGACCTCGCCTACATGCAGATCGTCCAGCACCGCTCTTTTGATAAGCTCAGCCGTATACTGTCTTTCGTCTATTTCCGTAAGCCTTGAAATGAGGGCCGCCTTGCTGCGGTATATGCTTCTTGTTTCCCTTGAAGAGTTTTTATATACTTCGTCAAAGGAAAAGGCTTGATGTAAAGGGCTCAGTTTTTCCAAAGCGTTTTCGTCAAGCTCTTTTATCTTATACATCTTATCGAGGTAAAGCTGTGGATTTTCTCTGTCCTTTGCCGCCTGTAAGATGATGTACAGCTTGCTTTGCCATATGAGGCTTGTCAATTCCTCTTCCTTTATATAGCGGGTTTGGGATAAGGTGTATATTAACTCGTAAACGGTTTTATCGTTTATTTCCTCCAGATCGAATATTTCCTTGCCTAAGGAGGGAGCGCCGTCCTTTAAGGTGAAATATTGATAGGGGGCGGTTTTTATCAAGCCCTTAAGCTCCCTTTCAAAAAGGTGGTTTTCGTTTAACAGCTTGTCATGGCGAAGCTGTCTTTCGGTGCGCTTTAAGGTTTTTAATAAGGATTTGCCGTTTGCGGAGATGTTGTCTGACATTTTATCTTGTCCTTTCTTTTGGAAAGAGTTGATTTTTAATATTTTTTATAGGGGAAATTCCCTTATGTAAATATGTTTATAATTGCGGTACGCTGCGGGAACGGGTGTTCGGGAGACAGGCGGAGAAGCGGCAAAGGGGTGAGAGCGGTGAACGGTGTTGGCGGCGGAGCCGCGGGCGACAGCCCGCTGAAACGCGGAAGCGTTTCAAAATTTTCGCAACGCGAAAATTTGGCTCCGCTCCTGCGGTAGGGCAGTTATTGTAAAAGGAACGTTTTTACTGGATAGGGCGGTACAACCCAATTGGGAGCACAAGAATAATCATACATTGCACAAACTAATGGGAGCAACCAACATCACCAATGAAAACACATAATCAATAACGCAGCACCTGCGACCCGAACGTGAATAAAGCCCCAATAATTCCACCGACACTTCCCTAAGGGACTATCGCCACACAGCTTTTAGGAAAAACAGAGCCGAGCAAAAAACGTTTAAATCACACCAACTTTCAAAGCGGGGAAAAGGGGGTGTGAGGGGGATAAGGAAAGGATTCTTAAGGTGAAACCTAAGGGGGGAG
>JAAVIG010000095.1 GCA_014796735.1 Oscillospiraceae bacterium | reverse complement strand
CAGCATTTGCTGTTCGACCTTTTCTTTTTCTGAAAGTCCCTCTTTTCTTGCCTTGGCGGCAAGAAAGTTTATCCTTTCGATTTTTGCTTTCTCCATTCGTTACCTCTTATTATTCATTGCATGTAAAAATATTGATCGATCCTACGGTTATGATCCTTAATATTTTTTGCTTTATTATATAATACACTAATTTTTTTTAAAATTCAAGTGATTTTTGATTTTTTTGTTTAAATTACTTAAAAAAAATCAATAAATAAATGCGGCGCCGATAAAAAATTTATTAAGATTTTATGAAAATATCAAAAAATCTTGACTATTGACATTTTTGTGTGTATAATTGATATAATATTTGTTAAATAAGGAAGTTATAGGAAGAAGGAGAAAGTGACCTTGGCAAGAAAGAAAAAAAACGGCTTATCGATAGCGATCGTAGCATTAAATATAGTAATAGTCGGGATCATTATCCTGCTTATCGTGCTTGTATACCTTCATATGAAGGAGGATATAGGGAATGACCGCACGGTCACCACGACGACTCCCGCTGCGGTAAGAACATCGGAACCCGTTTCCGATAGCGTTTCGGCTGTCAGCACCGATGCCGCCGGCAGTACTCCCGCCGAAACCGCGGGCGAAAATACCGAGGAGACAACGGGCGGGACGGAGGAAACCGTGCCTGTGGACAACCTTGTTTTACCTCAGTACAGCAGAGAGTTTTTCTCCGAAGACCTGTTTATCGGCGACAGTATTTCCACGGGACTTTATCTGTACGATTATCTGGACGCGGAAAACGTATTTGCCGAGGTTGGCTTAAACCCCGAAAGCGCGCTTACAAAGAAGGTAAACGATGTCACTTGTATAGAAAAAGCGGCGGAAATGCGGCCTAAGCGAATTTATGTGATGTTAGGCACAAACGGTCTTGCTTTTATGGACGTTGATTATATGTCAACCAAGATGACCGAGCTTGTGGCCGAGCTTGAAATGGCTTGTCCCGTGGCAAAAATATGCGTTATCTCTTTGCCTCCCGTTACTAAGGAGCATGACGCGGAGGGCAATGAGACAATGACTGAGATAACCGAATACAACCTTAAGCTGGAAGCTATGTGCAATCAGGGCGGATTTACATATGTAGACATCTGCTCTAAGCTCAAGGACAGCGACGGTTATTTTTCCTCTCAATACGCGGAGGACGACGGATTACATTTCCTCGGCAGTGCGTACGCCTTGCTGTTGGGTACGATCGAAAATCAGATAGGATAAAAAGTGTATGGATCATTTCTTTAAGCGTATTGCTTATCAGATCATATACAGAATATACAGAAAAAAGAAAGGAACAAAAAAAGATGAACATTAAAAAACTGATCTCCGCCGTGCTGGTGCCGGTAATGCTTTTTACGGGCTGTAACGGCGGAAATGAAGATGCGCAGACCGCGGACGCAGACCCTGCGGAGGTGGTAAGCGCGGTGTTGGCGGAGGTACCCATTTCCTCGGCGGTGGAAAAGGGAACGAATGACGTTGAGACCTATTACGTTGATGTGGATATTGCGGAGCTTGATTCCGCGGCGTTTTCCCTTTGCGGCTCGGGCGCGCTTCCCGACGAGATAGCGGTGCTTAAGTTCAAGACGGCGGACGCGGCGAAGGCGGCGGAGGCGGGCTTGCAGTCAAAGCTTGACTCACGTATAGAGGTATTTACAGACTATACTCCCGATGAAATGTACAAGCTTGATACCGCAAAGGTTTATTCGACAGGGAATTACGCCGTTTATATAGCCTTATCCGATAACGACAGGGCTAAAGCTATTGTTGACGAAAAGCTTAAGGGCTGATTTATGCTGATCCCGTATTTTAAAAAGGGATCAGTATTATGCTTATTCCGAGCAGATGCTTGTAGAGCAAGGAACGGCGCGAAACACCGAAGGGAGATAGGTATGGTAGGAGAAAGCTTTATAATAACGGGCTTACTGCTGATCGCGGCTGCAAGTCTTTTGAGATCCAAGAGAAAAAAGTGGGCGATAGCGACACTGCCACTTACCGTACTTCCCGCCGTAAACGCGCTGGTGGGCTTTTTTGGTGGCGTTATTTTAAAGCTCAAGATCGGATTTGTCACCAACGTGTGTATAATAATGGGTGCTATGATAGTTTCCTGCACTTGGATCGGTTTTCTTACCGCCACTCTTTTAAACCGCAGAAAGGCGCGTATTCCTTATATGATAGGCTGTATCGCGTTCAATATTATTTTGGCGGCTGTCTTTATGGGATATTATTATTCGGTTTTAATGTTTTAAAATAATACGAAAGATCCCCTTGAACGGGCTTTGAAGCTTCAACACCCGTTCAAGGGGATTGCTTTGTTATAAAACGCACACCAAAAACAAAAGGAGCCGCCGCGTCAAGTAGGCGGCAGCTCCGCAAAAGTTTTTTGTTATTCGTTTGTGAAGTTAAAATCCGCTCCCGAATAGGTTCCGTCAAGAAATTCCGTAAGCATTTCGGAGTTGTTTATAAGATCAATAACTCCGCTGCCGTCCGATATTTCCATTTGACTGTTTTCATAAAATCCTCCCGTATAGGTTATAACGTATTTTTTCCCGTCTTTTTCGTAAATCATCCGGTATTCGTCGTAGAACGCTCCGCTTATAAGGTGATCGGTATTGCGCAGGATATAATCCTGTATTTTGTTGTAACCGCAGTCGTCGCGCTTTTCGTAATCGGTATTTTGTATTATGTCAATAAGCTCCTCAAGCTGTTTGTCGGTAATGGGTTCAAGCCCGTAAACATCGGGGAAGGGTTCGTTTCCGAGAAATACCTCAAACTGCTTGTAATCGGTCATAAGGTCAATGCCTACGTCGATCGTGTCATAAACATAGGTAAGGTTGACCTTTATTACTTTTCCGTTTATAACGGTTGCTTCCACCTTGTATTGTTCAAAGTAAACCTCGCAGAACGTTATGTCCTGATCGGGAAGCCTATCCCCGTTTGGGTTATTGAAGCGCGCGTTCATTGCCTCGAAATCTTCGGGGGTGATAGTGCCGTTTGCGCACTTTTCCGCCGTTTCCTTAAGCTGTTCATAGCTTATCATATACCTGTTTAAATACCAATCCAGCTTATCTGCTTCCGTCATAAGGTCTATGCCTTCGTCTCCGCTGTATTTCAGGAGCGTGTTTATAAGGGTAACGCTTTTTATTCCCTCGCTTACGGTGGCTGAAATATAAATATCAAAGTAAAAATGCTCGCCGTTGTAGAACAGCATATATACTGCGGCGTCCTGCATGGGCCTTGCGCCTATGCTTTCGACGTATTGGGCGGTAAGAGTATTGTTTTTTGCCATTTCCGCTATATTTTTAAGCTCGGAGTAATCGATATACTGTCTCGTATTTACATACCGCTGATAGGCTTCTTCCTCGTGCCGGCGGATAAAGCTTGCAACATTTTCCTCTTTCATATCCAGCGTTTCTCCCGATTCAATATCGGTAATGACTGCCTGCATTATTTCGGTATCCGACGCGGCGGATATGTCTATTCTGAAATAAAGTTCCGAATACAGATCATAGTAAAGCTCATACACATACAGTCCGCTTCCTATATCCTTTGCGCCCATGCTTTCTATTATCTCTGTTGTAAGAGTGCCGTCTTTTGCTTTTTCCTCCAGAAGGAGAAGATCGCTGTAAGTGATATAAATACGATCCTCCTCCCGGTCTCCGAACGCTTCGTTAAAGGCGCTTACCGTATCTATAACTATACTGCTTCCTCCGCTGTTATGAGGCTCGGCGGTGAAATACATTACCCGATCGTCATCTCCTATGACCGCGGTCACTGTATAATCAACTTTGTTTCCCGGGAAGAAGAAATCCAGACGCTTCGGGTTTTCGTCCCAGACAATTCCGCCCGCGGATATAATGTTCTCTTTGGTAAGGCTTCCGTTGTTCATGCGCTCCACAAGGGATTTAAACTGCTCGCGGCTTATGGTCATGGACTGGACAAGGTCGTTGTTATATTCGGGAAAATCGGTTTTTACGTAGTTCAGAAAGTCATCAAGGTTAAAAATATCCCTTTTAATACGGATGCTTTCGTTGGTGATGAGCTTGATAATAACTGTGGTGTCGGAGCTTCCGTAAAACTCCGCAACGAATTCCCTGCCTGATTCGTCTGTGTAGTAAAGCTGATACCGTGTTTCGTTTTCCGTGCCCGCGTTTACCGCTTTCAAGGTCTTTATTTGTTCAAGGGTAAGAGAATCCCATTGTGCTTTCACGGATAGATCAACAAGCTGTTCATAGCTTATGAAGCATAATTCGGGGTACTCTCCCAGAAGCTCCTCGGGAATCGTTCCCGTAACCTCCCATACTGCGTATTCGGTGTATGAGCCTACTGCGCATTCGGTGTATGAGCCGGTAAGCTCGGGAGTGTATAAAATAAAGGTGTCCTTAACGGGTTCTCCGTAAGGGTCATAGGCTCTGTATATTATATCCTCACCCTCATACAGAACGGGCAGCCTTGTGGCTTGGAATTTCTTCGCGTTTCTGTGAAGAGCCGTTATTTCAAATTCAATACCCTGCACGGTACGTACTGTGTCGCCCATTTCACGGTAAAGCTCGATACGGCCGTTTGACACAATAGCCTTGTATTCCGGCTCTCCCGTTACGTCAAATACGGTACATTCGGTCTCGGTGAAATCGCTTTCCATGACCTTTGCCCTTCCCGCGACGGTAAAGGTGCTTGTTTCCGCGCTGGCTGCCGGGGTGTAGTCTACATATGCAACATCCGGCAAGGTCATGTAATAATCGCTTTTGTATATTTTTCCGTTATAGGAAATGCACACGGGCGTTTCCATAAAGTCAAGGGCTTTAAAGTCGTCGGCAAGCTCGCTCCTGTCGCTTTCGTACAGCTTTAAAAGATGCTGCGCGCTTATGCCTTCCGCTCCTCCGGAATTTTTTTTCGTTTCGGCGGAAAGGATTTCGCTGTCGGTCAGATCAATATCGTTTTGGACAATATTTTTCTGTACCGTCACTAAGGTCAAAGCCACCGCCGCCGCTGCCGCTATGGGGAGCATTATGCCTCCGATAAGCTTAATCACAGTTTTACCGTTGTTTTTGCTTATTAACTTGGCTTTTTCCAAGCCTTTATAATACTCGTCCCGTCTTTTGAACAGGCTGTTTATCATTTCTTCATCTGTTTTCATGAAAGTACTCCTTTCTTAATGGTTGCAGATATGAGTTATACCACTCCCTTTTTAAACTGACGTAATACCCACAGTTTAAAAAGGGAGTGCACCCAAAACACTAATCCCACAGTTTTCAAAGGGATTAGTATTAAACGGATTCATAGGAAAAACCGTCTTTTTCAAGCTGTTTTTTCAGCGCCTGCTTTGCTCTGTAAATAAGCATTTCTATCTGCCGCTTTGTTTTATTCATTATCTTTCCCGCCTGTTCATTGGTGAAGCCCTGTAAAAATGTCAGCTTCAGAACCTGCTCGTATCGTTCCGGAAGCTTTGATAACGCCTTGTACAGCGCGATCTTGTCCTCGTTTCTTATAACTCTGTCCGCAAGGCTTATTTCATCGGCTTCAACGGTTAGTCTTTCCGTATCGGCGATCTCCCTGTTTCTTGATTTTTTTCTGATGTAATCCACCGCCATATTCCTTCCGATAGAATACAGCCATGTTTTAAAGCTGTATTTTGGCTTAAACGAGGGCTTTTTTACCATGAGGCAGAAAAACACGTCCTCGGTTATTTCCTCGGCAATGTAAATATTTTTCACATAGCCGTTTATAAAAAATATCAGTCCGTCCTTATAGGCTCTTACAATATCGGCAATGCCCTCGTCGTCGCCCTCCAGATAGCGCAGATAATATTTACTGCCGTTATCCTCCACGGGTTTACCTCCTTCCGAAACATATTCTTATGTATGCATACCGTATTATGTTTTCATATGTTAATCGAAATTCAAATGCATAACTCACACTTTTATAATACTAATAACCATTTAATACTATTATCCAATTAAAAACTTGAAAAAATGGTTTTAATTGGATAATAGTGCTTTGGGTGTAATATCCATTTAAACTTTGATT
>JAAVIG010000094.1 GCA_014796735.1 Oscillospiraceae bacterium | reverse complement strand
TTGCCGGTCGTCCTTTGCCTGTATGTGGTTGGGGTAATAGATTTTCTATTCTTTTCCATTGTTCGTTTGTTATTTCATATCTACTCATGTTTTTATTTTACCATTTTTTGCCTTTTTGTTCAACTTTTATTTTTCAAACAATGCCTAGTATAAGATAGAGAAATCACCATGTTAAATCTGCGCACGAATGAAGCGCGGTCATCTGTACAACAATGCGTAGCCGCTTGGGTGTAATAAAATAGCACTCCGACATCATTTTGACGATGTTATAGAAAAAAATTTACCTGTTTAAAAATCAGCCTGGCTGATTTTTAAACAGGTATTGGTGTTATTTGCATATATCGACAACGGAAACATTATGCCAATAACTATGTTATTTATAATGATCGCTTAATTTTTTTCTCGGCAAATATTGGTGTGGATAGATAACGTTCACCTGTATCGGGAAGAAGTGCTGCTATAATTTTCCCCTTATTTTCGGGACGTTTTGCAGGCTCGCTTGCCGCAAATACCGCCTCACCTGAGGAAATTCCCACAAGCAGCCCCTCGTTTCTTGCAAGGATTATGCCTGTTTCAAAAGCGTCCTCGTTTTCTGCGATGATAGCGTTTTCTTTTAAAAAATCAAGGTTTTATTTAAAATTTGTTTGATTATTTTTTTATTGGCTGCAAATTATAGCGGCTACAACCTCAATTTCCACCAAAGCCCCTTTTGGGAGGGCCGATATCTCAATGCAGCTTCTTGCGGGCTTGTTGGGAAAATACTTTTCATACACGGCATTAAATTCGGCAAAATCTGCTATATTCTTTAAAAAGCAGGTCGTTTTAACGGCATTTTCAAGACCTGTATCGGCTGCCTCAAGAACGGCGGACAGGTTTTTGATCACTTGTTCCGTTTGCTCGGCAATTCCTCCTTCAATCAGATCTCCCGAAGCAGGGTCAAGGGGAATCTGACCGGAGGTAAAAACATAATTCCCCGATATTATAGCCTGTGAGTACGGTCCGATCGCGGAGGGCGCTTTTTTTGTTTCAACTGTTTTCATGACTGTTTCCTTTCTTCGTCAATTTCTTCATAGCTTCTCATTGCCAGAATGGTTTTGGATATTAAATCGTCCAAGGTCCAGTTGAGCATTTCCGCACCGCGTTCTATAACCTCTCTGGAACAGCCGGCGGCAAAATTTGAGCTTTTATATTTTTTCTTTACAGATTTGAGCTCCAGATCCATAACGCTTTTTGACGGTCTCATCATAGCCGTGGCACCGATCAATCCTGTCAATTCATCAACGGCATACAGAACCTTCTCCATTTCATGCTCCGGCTTAATATCCACCGTTAAAGCATATCCGTGACTTGCGGCAGCGTGAATAATCCGTTCATCTACTTCATGCTTGCGCAGCAGCTCTTGCTCTTTAATACAATGCTCGTCGGGAAACTGTTCAAAATCAAGATCGTGCAAAATGCCGACTGTTTCCCAAAAATCGGCTTCATCTCCATAGCCCAGATCGTTTGCAAACCAGTGCATTACCGCTCCGACGATTTTACCGTGCCTTAAATGGAATTCTCCCTGATTGTAAATTTTTAAAAGCTCAAACGCTTCGTTTGGTGTAGGTATCATTTTTTTCTCCTTTTTTAAAATACAAAATTATTATTGTTAAATAACATAATCATTCCCATACTGTTCACTCTGCCGATCCATAATGTCCTGTAATGTGATCCCGTCAAGGTATTCTGTGATTACGTGATATAACCCTTTCCATATAGGAAGCATAATACAGTCCTTACTGCGTTCGCAGTCGATCATCTCCTGTTCGGCACATAAAACAGGAGAAAGAGAGCCTTCGGTAAGACGAAGTATTTCTCCGACAGTGTATTTATCGGGTGTTTTGGCAAGACGGTAGCCGCCTTGAGAACCTCGGTTTGTTTTTAGAATATTGGAGCTGTTAAAAATGGGTATGATCTGCTCCAAATATTTTTTTGAAATGTTTTGACGCTCGGCGACGGCCTTTAAAGAAACATAACCGCTGCCCTGATGCTCCGCTAAATCCAGAAGCATACGCAGGGCGTATCGTCCTTTTGTTGAGATTTTCAAATTTACACTCATCCTTTCTTAAATATATTCCTATAATAACATATATTTAGTAGGTTTTCAAGTGGCAAATAAAAATTTTTCCTCATGCTCAAGTATTCTATTGACATATAAGCAATAATTTGCTATACTATTTCATAGTATTCATATAGGTATTATATATAATAGTCTTTAAATAAAGAAAAAGGCGGTATAAAGTATGACCTTGCAGCATCTTCATTACGCAATTACCGTTTCCGAAGCAGGCTCGCTCAATAAGGCGGCGGAAATTCTTTATATTTCTCAGCCGTCTTTGACAGGTGCGATGCAGGACTTGGAAAAGGAACTTGGAATTACGATCTTTCACCGCAGCGGACGGGGCATGACTCTGACCAACGACGGAACGGAATTTATAACCTATGCCCGACAGGTCTATAATCAGTACGAAACACTGATGGAGAAATACGGAAAAGGCGGAACGCTGAAAAAGAAATTCGGAGTATCTGCACAGCACTATTCCTTTGCGGTAAAAGCTTTTGTAGAGATGGTAAAACAATTTAATACAGCCGAATATGAATTTGCTGTCAGAGAAACAAAAACAATAGAGGTTATCGAGGACGTTGCAACGCTTAAAAGCGAAATCGGAATTTTGTATCTCAGCGACTTCAACCGAAACGCAATTTTGAAATTGCTTCGTTCAAGCGATCTGGAATTTCACAAGTTGATTGACTGTTTGGCATATGTTTATCTATGGAAAGGACATCCTCTCGCCAAAGAAGAAACCATTAGTATGCAGCAGCTCGGCGACTATCCCTGCCTTTCTTTTGAACAGGGCGGCAACAGCTCATTCTTTTTTGCGGAAGAAATACTCAGTACAAACGAATATCCTCGTACAATTAAGGCAAATGACAGAGCAACTATGTTAAATCTGATGGTTGGGCTTAACGGTTACACGCTCTGCTCCGGCATTATATGTGAAGAGCTGAACGGATCGGATTATATTGCAGTCCCGTTTAATGCGGAGGGCGATACTTCAGGCAGCCGAATGGAGATAGGGTATATCGTTAAAAAAAACCAGCTTTTAAGCAAAATGGGAAATTTATATATTGAGGAAATCAAAAAGTATTTGCGCAAACAGTAACATATGGATAATTGCAGAATTTCATGGTTATAGGCTCAAACTATAACCTATTATACCTATGTAGTATTAGACAAATGGCGTTTTTTGATGTATTATATATCCATCGGGAAAAGAAGGAGGTCTTTATTACGATAAAATCAGGAAACGGAAGGAACAGCGCATATATACATATGTGTACGGTGCGGCTCAGAGCTTGCCGTATCTGCCGATGTTGTATGCTGAGAAGAAAAAGCGATGGATATTTTTAAACAGCTTTTGAATGATCGGGAAGCCGAGCTTATTGAGATAAGGAGATATTTGCACAGTTATCCCGAACTGGCAGGATATGAAAAAAACACACTGGCATTTATTCGGGATAAATTAAAGAAGGAGGGCATCGGCTTTATTGAGGTTGAAAAAGGCGGAATACTTGCGGAGATAAGCGGAGGGACAAGCGAAAAATGCGTTCTTCTGCGTGCCGATATGGACGCTCTTCCAATAAACGAGGACAGCTTCAATTTGGTTCGAGAAAAACAAACCGTATCAAAAATACCCGGCGCAGCACATCTCTGCGGGCATGACGGACACACTGCAATGCTTTTGATCTGCGGTGCGATACTTAAAAAGCTCTCGGACAGACTCGACGGGAAGGTTTTACTTTGCTTTGAGCGTGCCGAAGAGGGCGGAGGTCCCGATCACGCATATGGAGTTTATCCATTGCTCAAATATATGGAAGATAATAAAATTCGTATAGACAAGTGCTTTGCGCTGCATGTCAATCCCGAGCTTGAGTCGGGAAAAATTTCCGCTGAGGCAGGAGGCGTTATGGCGGGAAGCTTTGGATTTGAGATACATATCAAGGGAAAGGGCGGACACGGCTCACGTCCCGATCTTGCCAACAACCCGCTTGATTGCTTTTGCGATTTTTATGAAGCTCTATGTAAAACGGCGATGAGAAACATTGATCCTTACAAGCTGATAACTTTCAGTGTTCCCCTTATACAAATGGGAAAATACAACAATGTTATTTCAGATGAGCTTTATTTTTCGGGAACCGCAAGATCGCTTGACAGAGAAAGCCTCGAAACCTTCAGAAAAGTCTTTACAAATCAGTTGGAGCATCTGACTGCCGCATATGGGTGCAGCTGCAGCACGGATTCCATCTACATTGAATCGCCGCTGTGCAATGACGAAGAATGTTCCGAAAGTATAAAACAAACGGTTGAACGGTACTTTGGCAGGGAACAATACCTCCCCTGCAAAGCAAACCTCGGCTCAGAATCCTTTGCGCATTATGTTGACAAATATTCCGGGGCACTTGCGTTTCTCGGAATAAAAAACAGTGAAGCCGGAAGCGGCTCACCTTTACATTCTCCCTGCTTCGATCTGGACGAAAACGCACTGAAATACGGTGCGGGAGTGCTCGCGGGCTTTGCTCTTGACGAGCTGAAAAAAACTAAATAAAAAATGAGAGGATACAACTATTATGAAAAGAAATTTATTACGCATCACAGCACTTTCCCTTGCCGCAGCAGTCACAACCGGAGCTTTTGCGGGCTGCGGCGCGGAAAATGATGAAGACGAGCTTGCCGCGATCCAAAGGACGGGAAAATTTGTTGTAGGTTTAGAGGGCAACTATCCGCCTTTCAATTATCACGATGATTCGGGTGAGCTTGCGGGCTTTGATGTTGAAGTAGCAAAGGCGGTTGCGGAAAAGCTCGGTGTAACAGTCGAATTTGTAGAGGCACCATGGGATTCGCTGCTTGCGGGTGTAGACAGCGGACGTTTCGATACCGTAATCAACTGCGTAAGCATCTCCGATGAGCGAAAGGAAAAATATGATTTTGCCGAACCCTATGCTTACAGCCCCACACAGATACTTGTAAGAGGCGGAAACGATTCGATAAAATCCGTTGATGATTTGGGCGGCAAAAAGCTTGCGGGAAACAGCACAAACGTTCTCGCCACATGGTACGACAGTCTTGGGGTAGAGCTTGTTCCGATAGATTCAAGCTCTGAGGCAATAAACCTTCTTTTACAGGATCGTGTTGATTTCCTCAGCTTCAGCGGAATCACCTTCAGCAGCTATATCAGTGAACATCCCGAAGCCGACATTAAGGTTGCGTTCAATATTCCCGACGCCGAACAGCAGGTAGGAATACCCGTCCGCAAGGGTGAAACGCGGCTTCTTGAAGAAATAAACAAGGCGCTTGGCGAGCTCAGAGAGGACGGCACTCTTAAAAGGCTGTCCGAGGAGTTCCTGAACGGCGATTTCACAGTACCCTCTTCGCAGGGATAATTGAACGGACAGTATTATGAGTGAAAGATTATTTGATATTCTGCTGTCTTCCTTTACGAAAATTCTTATCCCCTGCCTGCAGGTCACACTGCCTCTTACTGTTATAGTTTTTGTAATAGGCGTAGTGCTTGCCTTTTTCACAGCGCTTGTGCAGATAATGAATATAAAGGTTTTAAAGCAGATCGCAAGAATTTACATATGGATTTTCCGAGGTACCCCCCTTTTGGTCCAGCTTTTTATCATATTCTACGGAATGCCCTCCATAGGGCTTATGATACCTGCGTTTCCGTCGGCGGTAATAGCCTTTTCGCTGAACTTTGCGGCTTACGCCTCGGAAACGATACGCTCGGCTATTCAGTCTGTCCCCGCAGGGCAGACTGAGGCGGGTTATATGATAGGGTTAAGCTATCCCCAAATAATGCTGCGAATTATTCTTCCGCAGGCGGCAAGGGTCGCATTCCCCACACTGTTCAGCTCCCTTATAGGCTTGACAAAGGACACTTCACTTGCCTCGAGTATCACAGTGGTGGAGATGTTTAAGTCCGCTCAGCAAATAGCGGGAAGATATTTTGAACCGTTTGCGCTTTATATGGAAGCCGCGCTTATTTATCTTATTATAAGCACATTACTCACTCTGCTCCAGTCATTCCTTGAAAAAAAGCTTACATGGAAGCATAATGAGGACGAAAAAACAATTGACGAAAAGGAGAAAAAATATGCCAAGAATTTCTGAAATAAATGTCGAACAGGCCTCCGACGAGGTAAAAGCCGTTATATCCAAACATGTTGCCGAGGGACACAGGCTGACAAGCGAAAAACGTACCCTGCTTCATAACGTCACAGCTTTTCTCTCCCTTGAAGAAAGCTCCTACACCCTTGATGATGAGCTGCAAAGGCTTATAGGCAAGCGTGCCGCGGACTTCTTTGAATACGCCATATCCACACAGAACGAATGTCTTGTGTGCAGCGCCTATTTTTCCAATCTTCTGAAAAAGAACAACATAGACTTTGACACTTTCGGGTTTACCGACCGTGAAAAGCTGCTCATAGAATACGGCAAAGCAATGGCAAAGAATCCCAAGGGAGT
>JAAVIG010000093.1 GCA_014796735.1 Oscillospiraceae bacterium | reverse complement strand
TACCAGTTGATAGAGCTAAAAGGAAAATTGAGCGCGTATAATAATATTGACACAGACAATGATACATTGACAGACTGGGAAGAGGTCGGTGTTGAGCATTGGATAGAAAACGGCTTGATTACTTATGATGTAAGCGGAAATATAATGCTTCCAACAATTGAGCAGTGTATGAGATTTGTTGAATGTTCCTATGTGGAGGAGGGATTAGAACGTTTTCAGAGCGATTATGGCATAAACTTCGGAGCGGCTATTGCTGGCGCCAGAGTTTTGCCGATTCTTTCTGATCCTACAAGAATAGATTCGGATGGAGATGGAATTGATGATTTGATTGACCCTCGAAAGTTAGACTCCTCAGATATTAAGACTAATTGTTTATATAAAAGCTGTTTTGATGATTATGATGACAACGATGCATTTAATCATAATTATGAATTCTTAAAACAAGATGGAAATTATAGAGTTTGTGTATGCATAAATTGTAAAAAAATACAATATGTTCCTTATTACATCGATGGACATATATATGGTGCTCACTCTATCATAAACAATGATGCATCTGAAAAAATGCAAGCTTTTGAAATAATTTCTTCTGATATTTCAAACGATTTTGGTTACATAAAATATAATGGTGAAATCTATCCAATTCAATACTTTGACTATACTGAAGGTAGTGTGATTTCACCCATATATTATGAAGTGGCATCATATTCAAAATCAGAAATCAAGTTTGATTTTTTTGAAGGAGTTGCGGGTGTCGTAAGTGAAGATATTATTACTATTGACGATTCAGTTATTTACACGGGTAAAACAGGCAGCAAAAATTTTCAATATAAAATTCAACCATCAAATGAAAAAAACGTTGCATTTCTTAATAGCTTTCTTCTAATAAAATACTTCCTTCAGGTCGCACAAGTTGGTAGTACAAATTTTCGGATTAACTATATTGTTGGCAAAACATCTGATGGAAATAAAACAGCTGTTATAAGAGTGGATATTAGCAAATTGCTGCCCGAAAATCCAGATGTGGAGGGAAGTCCACTGCAATCAAAAGTAGTGGCACAAATGCTAATAGGAATAGATAATTATGGAGGACTGTATAATGTATATTCAAAATTAGTTGAATAAGTGTTCATATTTTGATCATGTCATCACATTACAATGCCTATAAGTGATTATATAACGCATATGTTTTAATAACAATTAAATAAAATTTATCCTATGACATATAAAGATAATTATTCTTATAGGTATTGTAAATGTTGATGAATTTTTGATTTTAACTGAGGAGTATTGAAAAGATGTTCAAACAAATTAATAAAAACTCCCTAATTATTTTAGTAATTATAGAGATGGGATATCTATTAAGAGGACATTTACCGTCAATGTGCTATTACACCCCATTTTTATCAAACTATATAAAATATCCTGCTACATATTTTTTCTTTTTCTTGGATTACCTATTTCTTTTTTTAGCCATATGTGTAGGAATATTTGGGATCAGCAATATAAAGACCCTGTTAAAAGTATTTGGACTGGTTCAGCCACTTAAGCTTATAACGGATATAACAGTTAACTTTATCCCTGATTTTGCAGAAGGCTCCTATTGGACATATCCATTGTTAAATTTTTATTTGTTGATTATAAATATTATCTTAATAAATACATATTTTTTAAATCAAAGCAAAATAAACAGACAATTTTTAAAGCCCGTTGCCTTTTGTATAGGATCAATTGTATTTCAGTTTTTGATTTACCTAATTCCAACTGCGATATATTTTTGCATTCAATTTTTTCACATTCAGGCAGGAAAAGTAATAGAAAATATTCAAATTTCGTTTGTAATGATAATTGTGCAATTTGTTTTGTGCAATATTCTTCAAGTAATAGGCGGAAATCTGCTTGCAAGATACGGTATATCTATGGCAGTCCAGTCCAAAATTTCAAGAGGAAAAAAGCATAATTTGATAATATATGCAATTACATTACTCGGAAGTTTATTATTTTTGTTTTACTCATGGATAAATATGCCAAATACTATAATTGAAGTAATTCAATTTGGATTTGAAATGAATCATTAAATGTGAACAATGAAAAATAAAATAACAGCATAACGGGGTATCAGCAAATGCTGTCGGAGAGCACAGGGGGATTACAATTGATAAATCCGGCGACAGTGGTTATAAGAGGCTTTATCAGCATGTTTATGATAAAAAGGTCGTTGACCAGTCGTTCAGCGCTATATTGATCACGGGCTATCAGCTGGTAGAGCTTAAAGGCAAATTGAGCGCGTATAATAATATTGACACAGATGATGATACATTGACAGACTGGGAAGAAGTCGGTGTTGAGCACTGGATAAAAAAAGGTTTGATCACTTATGACAGCAGCGAAAATATAATGCTCCCTACAATTGAGCAGTGCATGAGATTTGTTGAGCGCTCATATGTTGAGGAAGGTTTAGAGCGCTTTATAAGTGATTACGGAGTAAACTTCGGAGCGGCTATTGCGGGAGCGAGAGTTTTACCGATTCTTTCCGATCCCACCAGAAAAGATTCGGATGGGGATGGCATCAATGATAAAATTGACTTGACTGCTTTAGTCTATAGCCCTGTAAGAAAATGGAATAAGTATAGTGATTATAGTGAATGCGAGCAAGAAAGATATTGTATACGATTTAATGAAAAATTTATAACTGCTAATAATACGGTATTATTGAATGAATTTACAAATCATTATAGCCAATCTTTCAGTTTCACACCATATGATGATGGTTTCTATATATCAAACAAAAAAGACAATTCCGAAGTTAAAAATTATTTATCATCAAAAAATAATATGATTCATTGTGGATTAGAAAAGGAAAAATGGTATCTATTACCTGCTTTAAACGGAAAATATGTTATAATGAATTATGAGGGTAAATATATTAGTATAAATGGAAACAGCATAAGCTTAGCAGAAAAGATTAACAGTAATTGTTATTTTGAAATTTTATTGCATCCTGAATTTCAAGATGAGGAAATATTGTCATATAAGGATTATTTGGCAGTTCTGTCCTTAAAAAGATTTTATGTTGAATGTATGGAGAATAAAGATTTTGAAAATATAAAATCGTACGTTTTCACTTGTATAGAGGAAATCAGAAATAAATACATATATCAATATGAACTAACAAACCAAGATGGAAAAGTTGCCAATCTATACAACTATCTTCCATTATCCAATAATATCAAGGATAGATTTAAAGTAATAGGCAATAACGCAAGCGAAGAACCTGCCACCATGGTAAATTGGGGTCTATTTTTGATGTCGCAAGTGGTTAAGCCTTTTCCGTTTAATATGATGGTATCAATCATATCTATGGGTGCTTTTAAACCTGAGGATCGATTAGATTGGATCTTCTTAATTGGCAGTAATATTGATGGCTTAGGTTTACCTTGCGGTTTTTTAGGAACGCTAAAAAATCAAATGGCAATTGACAACCGCGATCCTTTAGAATATATAACCTCAAATGACTATTCAATAACTATAAGTTATAGTCCAAGTACATATAGCTCAGATGTAAGATGCTCTGTTTACACTTTTCAATGTGGGACAACTATTATAAAAAATGAAAAGTTTATAGAATACTTTGGTGAACATTCATCATTAGGCCGTTACTTAGAAAACAAGTCTAAATATGTTATAGATCTTAGATAATATGGAGAAAAATGATATGAATGAGATGAATGACAATTGGTATATCACAAATAATTGGAGCAATGAAAATATTTCATATCGTGAAGATAAAAATATCTAATATGTTAACACAAATTCAAAGAAAGAAGAAGCAGTCATTACATTCCCTGTTCCTGATGAAGCACGATCCTTTTCTTTTTCCTTTAAAATCGGGAATGGGCATACAACACATAAAATCGGTTATCAAGATTGTGGATATGCAACAATTGGATTTGTTAACGACGAAAATATTGATAGTGTTGGAACATCAAACGGCATAAGAACAAACAATGTATTCAATGAAAGAAACTTTGTGAAATTTTCGATAGGTACGGCGGAAAAACCTATTGGAATAAGGGAAGATGCGGATTATTTTTATTTTAAAATTAACGCTTCAAATTCCGGAGATGATGAAATGGACGTTTTTTTTGGAGATTTCAATCTGACATTTTATGGGGAAGAAGGATATATACAAATGTCGGAATATATTTCTTTCAAGGAAAGCGAAACATCTGAAACAATTTTCATAGGAGAACATATGACATGGCCCTTGCTTGTCGGTATATTCTTTCTAATATTTTTTTTGGCTGCTGTTTTTTTAAAAATTTCTAAGGAAAAGAAAACGTGATTTTACTCTATACAATAGCAACTGTATTTTGTGAAAATATAGAAATGTCTTTTGGAATGATACGTTTAATTTTATTGCCGAGGTTATAAAACTTCGGCAATTGAGATTTGCGCATTTAATACAAATACGACAATACGTTTGTTAACGCAGGACTTATCGGACTTTGACGAAAGCAGCTTTGAAATAGTCTGCGAATCCGCAACATCGTTGGATGAGGTCAATGCCGCCTTGGATAAAATAAAGATTTCAAGAAACGAAGGTTTGTTCGGTGATTACTGCATAATAAGCGAAGCTTTGACATATGTGGTGGAAAACTCGGACGCTTCTGTCAACAACTATATTTTTGATTTTTACAATCAGACCGAAGCTATTTATGAGGATAATATTGCCGATGATTTACTTGAAAAAATAAAAAGCCGCAATATCAATATCAGTATTATTTCTCCGGAAGCCGAAAGCGTCACGGGGTATCAGAAAATGCTGTCCGACAGCACAGGCGGTATTATAATTGATAAATCAGGAAATATCAATTATAGAAAACTTTATCAGCATGTTTATGACAAAAAGGCAGTTGACCAGTCGTTCAGTGCTATATTGATAACAGGCTACCAGTTAATAGAGCTAAAAGGCAAATTGAGCGCGTATAATAATATCGACACAGATGATGATACATTGACGGACTGGGAAGAAGTCGGTGTTGAGCATTGGATAGAAAACGGCTTGATCACTTATGATGTAAGCGGAAATATAATGCTTCCCACAATTGAGAAATGTATGGGCTTTACAGAATGTTCGTATGTAGAAGAGGGCTTGGAACGTTTTCAAAGTGATTATGGCATAAACTTCGGAGCGGCTATTGCGGGCGCGAGAGTTTTGCCGATCAAATCTGATCCTACAAATAAAGATAGTGATTTTGATGGAGTAGATGATGCTGATGAAGATTTGGACAAGCGATTGACTAATAGCTTTTCTGTTACTTGGATTGCGGAGAAAGGTAAATATGAAAACATATTGTATACAATGGATTATTCACAATTTTTTAAACCGAATACCCAATACAACAGAAAAATTAGTACAATTTCATCGTTAATGGCGGCTTTGGCTTATGATGACCAAAGTTTAGCAGATTCTTCTGATGAAACAGAAGAAGACAACTATGTTGATCAACTAATGCGCAAGCATGGAATGGAAGAAGAAAAAATTTATAAATTGGCTGATTATTATGATGATCAACACCTTTGTGATGTAGCGTTTGGGCATCATAGAGTTGAATTAGATGGAACGGTAAAGGAAGTAATTGCAATTGTAATTAGGGGAACTAATGGTACTGTAGCGGAGTGGTCTAGCAATTTTGATATTGGTTGTGATGATATATTTTACAACAATAATCCCATACCTAAGAACGAGGATTGGGTAAATGCTGAACACCATATGGGATTCGATATTGCTGCTACACGTGTTATTAAGCTTTTTGATAAGTATCTTTCTGAAATCAAGGACATGGATGATTCCGCTACAAAAACTTTATGGATTACAGGTCATTCAAGAGGGGCAGGTATTGCAAATATCGTGGGAGCTAAGTTAGATAATAAATATGAAACTTTTGTTTACACATTCGCTTCACCATTGACAACTACAGTCTCAGATGCAGAGGTATATTCGCACAAAAGTATTTTTAATATTGTAAATGGTGATGATATTATCCCTTATCTCCCACTGCAACAATGGGGTTTTAAAAGATATGGAGAAGACAGAATCATTAGTGTAAATAAAGCGTGCAAATCTCAATGGGAGGAAATAGCTGGTTCGTACAACTCAAATGTTTCTGAGATGAATAACCTGTTAAGCAAATTTTACACACTTTCATCATCAAGAGATGAATGTTACATGTATACCTGTACATGTCATGGAAATGGAAAAGATGACAGCATTTGCTTGGATTCAGATATTTTTTCGACATCACAATATACTGAAAAATATTGTATTTATTCAACAAATGAAATGGGTGGTCAACGTATTTGTCAATCAACAGCGTATTTTATGCAATACTTAGCGGAGTTAGCTGCGGAATCCGGAAATGGTGAGCCTCTTCCATTTATAAATACAACTTTAAATGCAGTTTTAGTTTATTTAAGAATGGTAGCTCCAAAGTACACTGACTGTAAAAATGCATTTAAAAACTATGGAAATTTTATGAGGAATCCTCATGAGCCAATATCTTATTATGTACTATCAAAATGTTAGTAGGAGGTATTGTGTAGTGAGCAAATTATTTAAACTTAATGGAATTCTTTATATTATATTTAGTAATATTTTGATATATGTATTGCTTATTTTATGGGTAATAGTGGTCGAGCCGTTGTTAAAAGAATCCGGAATTCAGTTTGGAGGAATTCTTCCAACAGGAACATTGATTCGTGGGATAATTGCATATGGTTGTATGTTTTTGTTTGATTTATTCTTTGCGATGCGTTCAAATGTACGATTTACAGTTCTTGTATGGCTCTTTGGAATTATTGTATGGTTTTTGTGTTTTATGATATATACACCTCCTGCTCTATTTTACCCCGGATATTACACGGATATTCTTGGACATTCGCGCACTTCATCGTTTGATGATTTCCTTGCAAATATTTTTGAAAGAGGGACATTGCTATATTCCACTGTTAATACAGTGATTAAAGTATATGAAGTAAGAATAATTCCTTTCATAATTACATATATAATCACTATTTATATACACAAAAAAAGAAAATAGTATTATTGTCAAAAGCTTCAATGTTGCAGTAACTCTTCTTACAAGTTTTATGTCAAAATGCAATAATAGTTAATTTGGTTTTTGCTATACTATTACAATGTTGTAAATACGCATGTTCAAATATCTTTACTTTACTTGAATTGAATGAAAGACGATATATAAAAGAATAAGCCATAGCGACCGGAGGATATGGAAGTAGGCGTTAATTATTAAAAACATTCATTTCGCTAAAAAGATTATACTTTAAGCACTGCTTTTTGACCGACAAGTAATTTGGTTGCTTGTCGGTCAAAGTAATTACGGGATAAAATGAGGAAATAGCTTATGACACAGATTCCTTTATATACACAGCTGTAAACGAATGGGACGGAAATCGGCAAATCGGTATATCCGTTGAAAACAAAACAGAAGAAACTATTCGCAACTGGGCGCTTAAGCTTGACAGCATAGGTGAAATAACCAATATCTGGAACGCGTTGGTGTACAAAACCGACGGCAAGCTT
>JAAVIG010000092.1 GCA_014796735.1 Oscillospiraceae bacterium | reverse complement strand
GCTCCCTCGGTTATTGTATTGAACGTACATAACCTGCGCCTATCGGCGCACCTTCGGCTTCGCCGAAGGATTTGATTTGTGGATTTTATCCACAAATCAAATGGTTATTAGTATAAAAAATACCGCGCAAAAACGTTTTGTACGTCTTTGCGCGGTTTGTAATTTTATATAGGAAAACGCAGTTGAAATCACGATTTTCCTTTGATTATTTGAATTTTATGCTGTAAAGGTTAGCATGCTCCGATATTATGACCTTTAAGTCATGCACACCCTTGATTTCCTTTTCAAGCGTAATTTCATAGCTTTTAAATTCATCGGGGTATACAAAGGGCTCCAAATCGACCTTTCCCAAGTTTTCACCATCAGCCTCAAAGGAAATTTTTGTGCGGATCCCGTTGTTGGAGGCTTTGATTTTTATGAACTTGCAATTATCGAAATCACAGCCGAAAAAGACGATCTCACCGCCGAAAAGCGCGGTTCCCGCAACATATTCTTTTAAAGAGCCTGAGGCGGTCTTTATGGAAACTCCTTTTTTATCGTCATAATTTACCGCAAGGGTTTTCTTATGTAAATTTCTCGGAGTTTTCTTATTTCCCGTCAGGAAAATTTCCGTTTCGACTGCCTTGTTTTCGCTTGAACGTCCCGCATATATACGGTAAATTCCTTCGTCAAAGCTGTAGTCCTCTTTTTCCACGTCCCAGCGCGCAAATTCCTTTTTGCTGATGCTGAAATAAAAGTCAGCTTTTTCTCCCGCCTCGATATGTTTGCGCTTAAAGGCGCAAAGCTGCTTTAAAGGCCGTCTGAAGCTTGGGTTTTCCTCGGAAATGTATATTTGTACCACCTCGTCGCCGCCTATATCGGAAATATTTCGTACGGTAAGTGAAACCTCAATAGTGTTCAAGCTGTCGGTAACGTTAAGATCGCTGTATTCAAACTCGGAGTAGCTAAGCCCGTGCCCGAATGGGTACAGCGGCTTACCCTCATAATAAAGATAGGTGGATTTTGTTTTGATGATGTCGTAATCGTTAATGGAGGGAAGCTCCTCGGTGGAAGCGTACCACGTCATCGACGTTCTGCCGGCGGGATTGTTGATGCCGAGAATCGTTTCGGCAAGGGCGTTTCCCATTTCCGCGCCGCCGTGGGCGGTATAAATGATCGAAGGCAGCGTATCGTCAAGCTCTCCTAAGGCGTAAGGATAGCTTGATATAATACACATAACCGTGTTTGGATTGGCTTTATAAATATTTTTCACAAGCTCGCTCTGGAAATACGGCAGCTCAATGCTTTCCCTATCGTAACATTCCCTTGCAACGATCATGGGGTTGTTTCCCACGCATGCAACGGCGTAATCACAATCCTTTGCAATATCAGAGGCCGCGACTATTCCGTCGCTTATTATCTCCTCGGCAAAAATCTGTTCCGCTCCCATACGGCTTGTAACCTCGCAGGTCAGGAAGCCCTTTTCGTTGATCAGCACCGACTTATCGTTCCAGCTTTTATACGCGACTCCGCCGCTTGTTACATAAGGCTTTAATATGGGCATAACAAACCATGAGAAAAGGGAAGTGCAGTTGGCCTTGTATACGCCGTCGGAGGTAACATATTTACCGTTCTTGACCGATTTCAGAACGATCTCGCCGCCCCAGTCCTCTTTTATAAAATGGCAGCTCGCATCGCTGACCGTTCCGTCGGCGGTTACCGTCTCATCATCGTTTACTTTAAGATATTTTCCCGTTGAAAGTGATCTTACCGCTATAACATCGCGGCAGTCGCTGTAAATTATTTCGGTATCCGGCAAAAGGGACTTAAAGGCGTCAAGCAGGGTAACGCTGTAAGAGGTCGTGCCCGTGTACCAGTCGCGGAAGGTTTCGTTTGCGTGCGCTCCCAGAAGCGCGAGACGCTTGATATTTTCCTTTTTGAGGGGAAGCAGACCGTTGTTTTTCAGCAGGGTAACGGCTTCTCTTGCCGCCTGTAAGTTAAGCACCTTTGATTTAAAGCAATTTACGCTGCTTTCCTGTATATTTAAGTAAGGATTGCTTTCGGGAGGATTAAATTCGCCTAACAAAAATCTCGGATATAAAGCGTTGTATACCGCCTTGTCAAGCTCCTTTTCAGTGAGCAGGCCGTTATGTAAGGCACATTTTATAGAGTTTTTGATAAACTCCGCGTCCTCGCACATTATGTCGGTGCCGTTTTTTATGGCAAGAGCAACCGTTTCGGCGTGATTTTTTGTGTAGCCGTGGTCATTTACCGTCTGCGACACGTCTCCGCCGTCGGTGAGGGAGTATTTCATGCCCCACTGCTTTTTACAGACCTTGTTTATATCGGGATTCAGCAAGGCGGGCAAGCCGTTTATCGAATTGTACGAGGTCATTACGCCCAATGCATAGTCCGCTTCAATTGCGGGTCGGAAAGCGCGGTAATAGTATTCGTATTTTGTTCGGGGTTCTATGTTTGAATTTGAAGAAACCCTGTTTTTTTCGTTGTTGTTGGCGAAAAAGTGCTTCAATGAGGGCGCGGCACGGTAACAATTCGGATCGTTTCCGACTATTCCTTTGGTATAGGCTTTTACGGACTGCCCCGCAAGGAACGGGTCTTCGCCGTAGCACTCCTCGTTTCTGCCCCAACGGGGATCGCGGGCAAGATCAACGGTAGGGCCGAACAGGATAAGATGATCCTTGTCGGTATTGTGTTCGTAGTATCTTAGCTCCGTTCCCGCAACTTCGCCTATTTTTTCCATTAAATCTGTATCAAACATGGAAGCCATTCCCGTGGGCTGCGGGAATACGGTGACGGGTTCGTTTTCATCATGGGAAACGTAGCCTCTTGCGATCTCGCTGCCTACGCTGTAAGCCTTTATTTTTAATCTCGGCACAGCCGTCTGCCTTGTAGGTATAAAGCCGATCTTTTCCTCTAAGGTAAGCATTGAAATAAGGGATTTTATTCTTTTTTTCAGAGGCAGGGAGGGGTTAAGATAATCATGGTTATTCATATTCAAACTTCCTTAAAATTTTTTACTTAGTTTTTTGCAGATCATTCTCGCGACCTTGTACACATCGCCGCAGCCGAGGGTAATTATTAAATCGCCCTCCTCGGCGTTTTCGCAAACGTAGTCCGCGACCTGTTCAAATTCGGGAAACCATACGCAGCCGTCGATCTTCTCGCACAGATCCTTGGCGTAGATATTCAAGGTGTTTTTTTCGCGGCTTCCCATTATTTCGGTAAGCACCGTTTTATCGGCAATGGAAAGTGCTTGTGCAAATTTGTCCAAAAAAGTATAGGTTCTGGAGTAGGTAAAGGGCTGATGAACCGCCCAGACACGCTTAAAATTCATTTTTTTGGCAGTGGCAAGTGTAGCTGCAATCTCGGTAGGGTTATGACCGTAGTCGTCAACAACGGTTATTCCACCGTATTCACCGAATTTCTCAAAGCGTCTTCCAGCCCCTTTGAAGTCGTCAAGTCCTTTGACTATTCCTTCTGCCGACGCGCCGGAATAATACGCGGCAGCGGCGGCGGCAACCGCATTGGTTATGTTGTGTTCGCCCGGAACGTGTATAACGGCTTCGCAGAAAGGCGTTTTGTCATGCATAACGGTAAAAAAGGTTTCAAGATTTCCCGAATGGCGGATATTTTCGGCGTACCAGTCGTTTTTATCCGTTTTACCGAAAGTGATAATGTCTTTGCCCGTTACACCCTCTAAGGCTTTCATTGAGTTTTCGTCATCGCCGTTTATTATAACCGCCTTTGTGGCGTTTTTACAGAATTTGTTAAAGGAGACTATTATATTGTCAAGATTTTTAAAGTAATCCAGATGATCCTCGTCAACGTTAAGCACAACGGCAACGTCCACTGACAGATTAAGAAAGTGATCGAGAAACTCGCACGCCTCGCACACAAGCGTATCGCTTGTTCCGGCAATGCCGCTGCCGCCTATCGCTTTGAGCTTTCCCCCTATTACGGCGGAAATATCAAGGTTTTCGGCAAGGAAAATCTGAGTAAGCATTGAAGTAGTAGTGGTTTTTCCGTGAGTGCCCGATATACAGATCGAATTTGAATACTTTGTCGTAATAAGCCCCAGCAGGGAAGCGCGCTCAATTACGGCAGCGCCGCTTTTCCTCGCAGCCACAAGCTCGGGATTGTCATCCAATATAGCCGCGGTATATACTATCAGATCCGCACCCTCTATATTTTCGGCTCTTTGTCCCAGCTGTACAGGTATTCCCATTTTTCTGACCAGATCGAGGGTCTCGGTTTCATTGTTGTCGGAGCCTGTCAGATAATATCCCTTGGAATGAAGTATCTGTGCCAGCGGATACATGCCGCTGCCGCCTATGCCTATAAAATGTATATGTTTTTTGCCTGTAAGAAAATCTTCCATATAGTCTTCCTTTCAATAAATCCGTTAAATAATGCCCGATATTGAATATTATGCAAAAAAGCATATATCATATTCCGTCGGGTAAAATTTATGAATATTTCCGTTTGCCGCGTTAAAACTAACACTATCACTAATGAAAGGAACGCAGAACAATGAATATCAGCGATGTCAGAATTAGAAAAACCATGAATGAAGCAAGGCTTCGTGCCGTCGTATCCTTAACGGTGGAAAACTCCCTCGCGATTCATGATATTAAGATAATACAGGGCGACGAGAGGCTCTTTGTGGCAATGCCCAGCAGACGCGACGACGCGGGGAATTTCAGAGATATTGTACACCCCATAAGCCCCGAAGCGAGAGAAAAGCTGGAGCAGGAAATTTTGTCCGTGTATAACGGCTTTATTAACGCTCACTCTCAAGAAGAAGCTTTGTCTTAAGAAGGGCAAGCTGCGTTTTGGCGTCGGTTATTTCTCCGTTCATTACCATTTCAACGGCTTTGTCAAAGGGTATTTTCTTTACATCGAGAAATTCGTCGGCGTCAAGCTTTTGTTCAGCCTGGGAAAGCCCCCGGGCAAGATACATGTGGATTACCTCGGTGTCGTAAGCAGGAGTTGGGAGCAGACAGCCGAG
>JAAVIG010000091.1 GCA_014796735.1 Oscillospiraceae bacterium | reverse complement strand
TCCAAAAAGCTCTCAACGTCCATTATACCCTCGTCGGCGGTCTTGCCTCTGATATCCACTTCCATTCCCGTGCTTCTTGTCGCATTAGACTGTATCTGCTTTTTAACACTTCCCTTAGGCTTGGGCGCGGAGGTGTTTTTCTTTTCCTCCTCCAATTTAAGGTTGCTTACATTGGTCTTGGTTCGGAGTATTCCCACCATTACAAAGCAGTTTCCCGAGCTGTCGGGAAGAGAAACGAGAGTACCCGTCTTGTCGATATCAGAAAGTCTTACCCTGTCGTTAAGCTTTAACGGACGCGGCAGCTTGTAATTTTCGGTCTTTCTTTCCGTAACGGGATTTGCGGTATCGTACATTTTATTTAAGGACGTATTTACCTTTGAACGTGAAGCCTTTACCTTTTCCGCAAAATCCGCCGCTTCCTTTTCCTTGCGAAGCTTTTCGAGATTTTCCATAAGCAGATCGGCTTCAAAACGAACCTCCTCGACAATCCTCATTGCCTTTTCCCTTGCCTTGGATATCTCAAATTCTTTTGCCTTTTCCGCTTCAATACGTTCCTTTTCGATCTGCTCGGTAAGCAGCTTTGTTTTCTCCTGCTCCTTTCTGATGTCCGCCTTTAAAAGCTCCAGCTCCTGCCTTGATTTCTCCAAGTCCTCCACCACATGCTCAAAACGCTTGTTTTCATCGCTGACAAGAGCCTCGGCACTCCTTATGATGCTGTCCTCCATACCAAGCCTGCGCACGATCGCAAAAGCGTTGGACTTGCCGGGTACACCTATAATAAGCTTATAGGTAGGCTTTAAAGTAGCCACGTCAAATTCACAGCATGCGTTTTCCACTCCCTCTTCCTCAAGAGCAAACATCTTGACCTCCTGATAGTGAGTAGTAGCAATTACAAAGCAGCCGTTATCCTTCAAGGTTTTCAGCACCGATACCGCCAACGCCGCACCCTCAACGGGGTCTGTACCCGATCCAAGCTCGTCAAGAAGAATCAGCGACTTTGACCCGCAATCCTTAAGTATGCTGATAATATTGTTCATATGAGAGGAAAAAGTAGACAGACTTTGTTCGATACTCTGCTCGTCTCCTATATCCGCTCTTATGTCAGAAAAAATACCTACCCTGCTGCCCTCAGATACAGGTATCATAAGCCCGCAGACGGTCATAAGAGTAAGCAGTCCAGCCGTCTTTATTGAAACGGTCTTGCCTCCCGTATTGGGTCCCGTTATAATAAGGCAGCTGTATTTCGTTCCTAATTCTATTGTCACAGGAACGGCAGTCGTTCTGTCCAACAGAGGGTGTCTTGCCTTATTGAGAAACAGCATAGGCTCTTCGGTAATTTCGGGAGTTGACGCCTTCATTTTAGCGCCAAAGTTAGCCTTGGCAAAAAACATCTCCAGTTTCACGGCGTTTTCATAACCTATGGTTATATCCTCCGCGCGCTCTCCCGCTCTTTGACTGAGATTTCTTATAATACGCTCTATCTCCGCCTGCTCCTGCGCTTCAAGCACACGTATTTCGTTATTAGCCTCAACAACGCTGATAGGCTCGATAAAAAGCGTTGCCCCGCTGGAGGAAACGTCGTGAACAAGACCGTTTATTTCGCTTTTATGCTCAACCTTAACGGGTACCACAAACCGCCCGTCACGCTGAGTTATCAAGGATTCCTGCAAGTATTTCTGTGTTTCCTTGCTTTTTATTAGCTTATTTAGCTGCTCTCTTATATTCGCACCCTGCCGCGCGATCGACCTGCGTATTCGTGACAGCTCCGGGCTTGCGCTGTCGGAAATTTCCTCCTCGGATAATATAGCGTTGCCTATTGCGTCCTCCAACCCCTTATCGGGTACAAGCAAATCAAAGTATTCGCTTAAGCTGCTTTCGATCCCCGCGCATTGGGAATACCAGCTGCAAAGCCCCGATATTTCCCTCAGCACCGCGGCAATATCCAAAAGCTCCCTTAATGAGAGCATAGCTCCGTCCGAAGCCTTTTTAACGCTTGCGCATACATTTTTGATATTACTGAAACGCGGAGTACCGAACTTGCTTGAAAGCACAAAAGCGTCGTCGGTTTTTTTAAGCAGTGTTCTGCACTCCTCCAAATCAAAAACAGGCTCTATTTTAAGACACTGCTCCTTACATTCGCTGCTCCAAGCCTCTTCCGAAAGAAGCTTCAGAACCTTGTCAAGCTCTAATTTTTTATATTCCTTATTCATTTTAACATTCCTTTTCTTTCAACGGCGTTATACTAATCAACGCTGTTATGCCAAATTTTTATAATAATCAAGTGTTTTAAAGCCTCTGCCAAGCTGCGACAGCAAGTATTCCTCGGCAAAGGCGGTAAATTCCTTTCTGGTATCGCCCTTAAGATTAAAGCCGTACACCTTCTCGGACGCGGAATACACAACAAACCGCATTGTATGCAGAAGATCGGGCAAAAGCGCCTTAAGCTCCTCGTATATATTATTTTCCCTATTTTTACAATCCTCGCAAATAAGATCGCTTCCCTCAGAGGAAAAATACATCTTCCCGTTTACATATTTCCCGCAGCCGCGGCAGGCTCTTAAATCGGGCAAAAATCCCAGCATAGCGGCAATTCTTAATTCAAACGCCGCCTTTATAATATCGCAGTCCGCGTTTTCTTTTTCAAGCTTATATAAAGTAATTGCAAAAAAACGCAGAATATCCTCTCCGCTTTGCTCCGAAGCGGAGGTGTATTTTATTACGTCAGCAAGATAAACCGCAAGACTGAATTTTTTCAGATCGGCGGAAAGACCGAAAAAGCTGCAAATCGGCTCTGTGCTGTTAACGGTATAGCGCAGGTTTGTCTTGTTAAAGCAAAATTTGGAATAGGAAAACAGCCCCGCCGAGGAAGCGTTTTTGCTGTTAACTTTTTTAACTCCGTGAGCCGTTGCTTCAATAACGCCGTATTGATCGGTCAACACGTCCAGAAAGCAGTTATTTTCTCCTATATCCCGCTTCCCTATTACAATTCCGTCAACCGTTACCAGCATCAGTCGTCCGCTCCCAGTCCCATTTCGAGGATAAAGGCTTCCTTATTCCGCCAATCCTCCTTGACCTTTACCCAGATTTTCATATTGACCTTGGTTTCAAAATACTCCTCTAAATCCGCCCTTGCTATTGAGCCGATTTTTTTGAGCGTCGCTCCCTGCTTGCCTATAAGCATACCCTTGTGAGAGCTTTTTTCGCAGATTATGACCACGCCTAAATCTACTATATCCTCTCCCTTATTTGTTTTGGTCTCTTCAAGGCTTTCGATCTGTACCGCAACGCCATGAGGTATTTCCTCGCGCATGGTGCGGAGTATCTTTTCTCTTACTATTTCCGCTAACCACACCTTTTCGGGCTGATCGGTAGGCAGATCGTCGGGAAAATAATGGGGCGATTCCTTAGCGAACTTATCAACAGCGGGCAGTATAAGCTCGGTATTTATACGGTTTTTTACGCTTATGGGAATTACCTCCGCAAAATCGTACAGCTTTGAAAGACTGTCTATAACAGTCAAAAGCTCTGACTTGTCCTTTATTAAATCCACCTTATTTATAAGCAGGATAACGTTAAGCCCGCGGGACTTAAAGCTTTCTATAAGATTTTCCTCGATCTTGGACAGCTTTTTCGCGGCGTCAACCATTAAAATCGCGACGTCCACGTCCTCCATGCTGTTTTTTATGGACTTCACCATTTCCTCGGAAAGCTTAGTCCTTGCCTTGTGCATACCGGGAGTGTCGATAAAAACGTACTGGGTCTCGTCCTTTGTAAGTATTCCGTTGATCTTGGTGCGGGTGGTCTGGGGCTTTTCGCTGACGATAGCCACCTTTTCACCCACAAGTAAATTTGTCAAAGAGGACTTTCCCGCGTTGGGACGTCCCGTAATTGCAATAAAAGCCGATTTAGTCATTGTTTATTTTTCCTTTTAAATTTCTTTTTTTTCCCGAGGTTATAAATACAACGGCTATCGCCGAGAAGCCTATAAACATAAGCGAATTTGACCATTCGCCGAAAAACAGCAGTATAAGCTTAAAACGCTCTATATCAAAAAACAGCACCACGCCCACTATTACCGCCATGATCGCCGACAGCAGTACCGCGCCCGCCGCCGCGTCCTTTGCAACTTTTGCAAGAGGACTGTATTTAGGCGACACCTTGTCCACTATGACCTCGATAGATGTGTTTAAAATTTCAAAGATCATAACCAAAGCGCAGGTTATGACCAAAAGCACTATATCCGTTTTGGACAGATCGTAAAATGCCGAAAAGAACGCCACATATAACACAAAAACTATGTGTATGCGCATATTCCTTTCATGCTGTATCACAAAGGTGATACCTTTAAACGCGCATTTGAAGCTGTTTATTAAATTGAAACGCTTATTCATCAAAACCTCTCTTTATCTGTTTATGCCAAGCTTGTCCAAAACCTTTTTCTGTTTATCAAACATTATTTTTTCCTCCTCTTCGCTCACCTCATGGTCATACCCTAACAGGTGAAACATTGAGTGAGTGGCAAGAAAACACATTTCACGCTCAAAGGAATGCCCATACTCCTTAGCCTGTTCCGCCGCCCTTTCCGCGGAGATAACAATATCCCCCAGCATAATGCGGTTTGTCTCGGGATCAACGTCAAATTCGCCGTTTTCGCCCAAAGGAAAGGAAAGCACATCTGTAACGGAATCCTTTTCACGGTGTTCACGGTTCAGCTCCTTTATTTCCTCGTTGCTTACTATAGTCAAGGACACCTCCGCTTTTTCTTTAATTTTCTCTTCTTTAAGCGAGGCAGCACAGCATTTTCTTATTTTATTGTACAGAAAAAAAGAATGAACCACACCGTTTTCGTCATATATTTTTTTTGCCGATTCATCGTCTGAGATAATAAGCTTTATTTTATTTCTACAATGAATATGTAAAACAAAGGTTTTTATCAATAGGGTGATAATTGATGTCAACAGTTCTGTTACGGCAAATGCCAAGAATGCAAAAAATATGTCAAGTCCGGGAAAAAGACCTCCTCCGACAAAGAGACCTCCTTCGACAACAGGTATAGAATCAAACAGTTTATATAAAAAAATTGTTGATATAAACCAATAAAGAGGATTAACTTTAAATACAAGCGTTATAACCGAAACAGTAAGAGCGAAAAACAGTATTGTTACCCCATCTACCTCTTTGTTAAAAACAAACCTATAAAAAATATAAATAACCGCCTGTATTATAAAAGCAATCGCTGTTTTTATTGCTATTTTTTTAATCGCAGACTTTGTTCTCGAAGTCACCTAAAGTCACCTTTCCTTTTTATCTTCCTCTTTTCAACTGCTCCGCCGCATACTTCTCATAAGCCTTTACAATATCCTGTACCAACTTATGCCTTACAACGTCCTTTTCCGAAAACTTTATCTGCTCTATTCCCTCAATATTTTTGAGCACCTTTGAAGCCTCCACAAGTCCCGATCTTTTATTGTCCGCAAGGTCAATCTGAGTAATATCACCCGTTATGACCATTTTGCTGTTGAATCCAAGGCGGGTCAGGAACATTTTCATCTGTTCGGGAGTGGTATTCTGCGCCTCGTCAAGAATAATAAAACTGTCGTCAAGAGTACGCCCTCTCATATACGCCAAGGGCGCAACCTCGATATAACCCCTTTCCTGATTGCGCTGGAACGCCTCAGCGCCCATCATATCGAAAAGCGCGTCATA
>JAAVIG010000090.1 GCA_014796735.1 Oscillospiraceae bacterium | reverse complement strand
TTTCCCTTTTCGTAGTGAGACAAAAGAGCCTGCGCCACGCCCAGCTCCTCGGCTGCCTGCTTTTGGCTTATACCTTTTTCTTTTCTTAATAAAGTTAAAATTCGTGGAAAATCATTTAACATAATTCAATCAACCTTTATCGTAATAATTTGTAAAATATTGTCGTTTATAATCCGCAGAGTATATTATAGGACATATATTTCTCTTTGTAAATTGGCAAACAATACAAAAAAATAAATTTTTATTGGTGAGAACTACAACGTATTTTATAAAAATCTGATTAATCGGAAAGGAGAACTGCCGCAAATGCAGAATTACACGGTATTTTTGATTCGTCACGGCATAACCGAGGGAAATTTGGAGGGAAAATACATCGGCTTTACCGACCTGCCCCTGTGCGACGAGGGATATTCCGCTATCAGCCGTATGAAGCAGGACGATATATACCCCGACGTGCAAAAGGTATATTCAAGTCCGCTTAAACGCTGTCTTGAAACTGCCGAAATAATTTATCCGAATCGTTATGTCAAAGAGGTGGAGAACCTGTGCGAATGTGATTTCGGAGAATTTGAGGGAAAAACTCCCGAAGAGCTTAAAGACGTTCCCGAATACACGGAATGGCTGAAAGGCGGCTACGACGCCTGCGCGCCCGGAGGCGAAAGCTTCGGGGAATTTACCTTAAGATGTATAGACGGCTTGGAGGAGGTCTTCAAGGACATGATGAAGGAGCATATTTCAAAAGCGGCGGTCATAACTCACGCGGGAGTGATAATGAACCTGCTTGCGGGGTACGGGCTTCCGAAGGGCAAACCCGCTGACTTTTCCCTGAATCAGGGCGAGGGCTTCGCGATTAACCTTTCTACCTTTTTGTGGCAGAAAGGGCCCGTGTTTGAAATAATAGGAAAAATATTCTGACAAATAAACAAATTTAGAAAAAAAGAAAGGAAAACAAAAGCAATGGACATCAATCAGCAGCTTGCGGAGGAATTTAAAATAAGACGGGAGCAGGTGGACAACACCGTTAAGCTTATAGACGACGGGAACACTATCCCTTTTATCGCAAGGTACAGAAAAGAAGCAACCGGCGCGCTGGACGACCAACTGTTAAGAGAGCTTGACGAAAGACTTTCTTACCTGCGCAGCCTTGAACAGCGCAAAAGCGAGGTTAAGGAAAGCATTGAAAGCAGCGGAAACCTGACCGAGGAGATCGAACAGTCGCTTGTAAAAGCCCTCACCTTGGCGGAGGTTGAAGATATTTACCGCCCCTTTAAGCCCAAGAGAAAAACAAGGGCGAGCGTTGCAAAGGAAAAAGGCTTACAGCCGCTTGCAGACTTTATTTTGGAGCAGACTCTCGCCAGTCCTCAAAAGGAAGCGGAAAATTACATTGACGAAGGAAAGGGAGTAAATTCCGCTGAGGAAGCCTTGCAGGGCGCCTCCGACATAATAGCGGAAACGATCTCCGACGACCCCAATTTAAGAAAAACGCTGTCCGAGTTTTATGCCGACAGGGGCTTGATAGTATCTAAGGCGGCCGATCCCGAAAAGGATTCGGTGTACACCAACTATTACGATTACAGCGAAGCGGCGGCAAAGATACCCTCCCACAGAGTGCTTGCCTTAGACAGAGGCGAGCGCGAGGAAATATTAAAAATTTCAGTTGAAGTGCAGGAAGAGGACGTTTTGAAGATAATAACCCGCGAGTATGTCAAGGCTAAAAACGAGTGCGGAAATTTAGTCAGAGCAGCGGCGGAGGACGCTTATACAAGGCTTATCCACCCCTCTCTGGAAAGAAGAGTAAGAAACGACCTTACCGAAAAAAGCTGCAAGTCGGCTATCAAGGTATTTCAGGACAACCTCTATCAGCTTCTTATGCAGCCTCCCGTAAAAAATACGGTCACTCTCGGCTTTGACCCCGCTTACCGCACTGGCTGCAAAACCGCTGTGGTGGACGAAACGGGAAAGGTGCTGGACACAACGGTAGTGTACCCCACTCCGCCCCAGAATAAGGTCACGGAAGCCAAAGCAAAGCTTAAGCAGCTTATAAAAAAGCACAATGTAACCACTATCGCGATAGGAAACGGCACCGCCAGCCACGAAAGCGAGTGCTTTATAGCCGACCTTATAAAAGAGCTTGACACTCCCGTAAGCTACATGGTGGTATCGGAGGCGGGAGCCAGCGTTTATTCCGCAAGCAAGCTTGCGGCGGAGGAGTTCCCTCAGTACGATGTTTCATTAAGAAGCGCGGTGTCCATTGCAAGGCGTTTACAAGACCCCTTGGCAGAGCTGGTTAAGATCGACCCAAAAGCTATCGGAGTGGGACAGTACCAGCACGATATGCCCAAAAATCAGCTTTCCGAGGCCTTGGGCGGAGTGCTTGAAAACTGCGTAAACAGCGTGGGTGTTGACGTTAACACCGCCTCCTGCTCTTTATTGGGATATGTTGCGGGCATCAACGGCACGGTGGCTAAAAATATAGTAGCCTACCGCGAGGAAAACGGCGCGTTTAAGGAGAGAAAAGAGCTTTTAAAGGTGGCGAAGCTCGGCAAAAAAGCCTTTGAGCAGTGCGCGGGCTTTTTGAGAGTGCATGACGGAAAAAATCCTCTGGACAACACCGCCGTTCACCCCGAAAGCTACGAATACGCAAGCAAGCTTATCGATCTCTGCGGTTTTAAGCTTGCCGATCTTAAAAACGCGGACAAGGGAAAGATCGCCGAAACCGTAAGGACAAGGGGATTAAAGTCCCTTTCGGAGGAGCTTGGAGTAGGTGAAATGACCCTCGGCGATATTGTAAGCGAATTGGAAAAGCCGGGACGCGATCCCCGCGATGAGCTGCCCCCTCCCCTGCTGAGAAGCGACGTTATGGATATAAACAGCTTAAAGGAGGGCATGGAGCTTAAGGGTACCGTCAGAAATGTAATAGATTTCGGCGTGTTTGTGGATATAGGAGTGCATCAGGACGGTCTTGTCCATATTTCACAGCTTTCCGACCGCTACGTCAAGCACCCCCTCGACGTTGTAAAGGTAGGGGATATAGTCAATGTCAAGGTGCTTGGAGTCGACGTTAAGAAAAACAGGATTTCTCTTACAATGAAAGGGTTAAATTGATACAATGATACAGCTTAAAATTGATTGGAACGCGGAAAATCTGAAAAAATACATAATGTACACTTCCTTTTTCGGCAATAAGTACGCAAAGCTTTCTTTGGTGTTCCTGGCCGTCTTCTTTGCGGCGATATTGGGCACATGCATTTCTATGTTCTGCATGAGCAAGCAGTTGATCTTTCTGATACTTGCCTGTGCGGCAATTGTATTTACCGCGGCAGCGGCACTGCTTTTTGTCTTTATCATTAAAAGAAACATAAAAAAATCTTTGTCGGGCTGCAGCGAGGACGATCCCGACAACGCTGTCATTACCGAGAGCGCAATACTGCTTTGCAAAGGGAACGAGCCTTTCGGAGAGCTTGACTGGGAAAAGATAACCGCCATAAGCTTCAACGACAAGGACGGAGCTGCATACCTTTCCGCGGAGGGCAGCTCGGTGCTGATTTTGGAGTACAAGAACATAACCTTCGGCAGCGAAGAAAAATTAAGGGAGATGCTATCAATAAAAAATGTTAAATTATCAAATAAAGCTTGAGGAGCAGATAAAAGAAGCGGGAAGCGGAAAAAAGCTGCTGCTGCACGCCTGTTGTGCGCCGTGCAGCAGCTATGTCTTGGAGTATCTGTCTGAATTTTTTGATATTACCCTGCTGTATTTCAACCCGAATATTTCTCCCGAAGCGGAGTACCGAAAAAGGATCGCCGAGGTGGAAAGACTGCTTCGTGAAATGCCCTTGAAATCCGAAGTCGGGCTTTTGGAGGGAAGATACTGTCCCGAGGAGTTTTTTAAGATTGCGGAGGGCTTGGAGGAGCTGCCCGAGGGAGGAGAAAGATGCTTTAAATGCTATCGTCAAAGGCTTGAGGAAGCAGCTAAAGCGGCTAAAGATGGCGGCTTTGATTATTTTACCACAACTCTTTCCATAAGTCCTCACAAGAACGCTGAAAAGCTTAACTTGATCGGCGAGGAGCTGGAAAAGGAGTACGGGGTCAAATACCTGTACGGCGATTTCAAAAAGAGAAACGGGTACAAGCGTTCTATCGAGCTGTCGCGTATTTACGGGCTGTACAGACAGAATTACTGCGGGTGTATTTACAGCAGAAGAGCAGCGGAACAAAATAAAATCTAAACAGTTATCGTTCCTTTTTTAAGCTTAAATATCATATCGGCCTGCTTTGCCAGCTCCGCCGAGTGGGTAACGACGATCACGCACTTATTCATACGGCAGGCGCAGTCCTTAAGAATACGTGTTATTTCCGCCGCGGTGTCAAAGTCAAGGCTTCCCGTAGGCTCGTCCGCCAGAATGACCTCCGCATCCGAAGCTAACGCGCGTGCGATCGCAACTCTTTGCTGCTGTCCGCCCGAAAGCTTAAGCACACTTCTTTTGCACTCTTCCTCCGTTAACCCAACCTGCTCCAATATGGGAAGCGGCGGTAGGCTTGAAGTCAGAGCCACATTTTCCTTTGGCGTAAGATAATCTATCAGATTGCAGCTTTGAAAAACAAAAGCTGCATTATTTTTTCTGTGAAAAGCAAGCCCCTTTTTTTCAATGTTCTCTCCCTCATATAGTATCTCTCCCTCCGTGGGAGTGTCCAAGCCGCCCAACAGTGAAAGCAAAGTGGTTTTGCCGCAGCCCGAGGGACCCGTCACCGCATACATTTTCCCTCTTTCAAAAGCCGCGTTTACGTTTTTAAGCACGTTTTGCCTGCCGTCATAAGAATACCTTACATTTCTTATTTCAATAATACTCATTTTTATTATAATCCACCTTTCTCAGCTCATTTTTGAAAGTATTTCCTTAGGCTTCATCATAAGCACGGGCAAAGCCGCCGCAATAACGGAAACAACCACCACCGAAAGACCGGCGGCAAAAAGAATCGCAACCGCCTCGGGTTTAATGCAGACCTCTATTTCCGTCAGCTTTCCGTTTCCCTCAAACTTGGGAGCGAAATCATCGGAACCTACGATCACCCCTCCGTCCACATTTGTACCTAACTTGTCGGAACCGCCTGCGCTGTCTGAGCTTTCCGACATTGTATAATCGATAAGCCTATCCCCCGCCGCCTTGGCGACAGCTCCGCTTGCAAATACCGACAGCAAAAACGCCGCGGCCGCGATAACAACAGCTTCTGTCAGATACTGCCCCACAATATTCCCTTTTGAAAAGCCGAGGGAAAGCAAGATACCGCTTTCATGAACACGCTCCTTTACCCGCGCCGACAGTATAAGATACAAAATCACCGCCCCAACCGCCAATACCGAAACAATCAGCACAGAGATGAGATCGTTCATATTTGAAAGCGGCTTTGAAACAGAATCCACACTGCTGCTGTCGCATTTTATTATAAAGTCCGAGGGATCAATATCGGGCAGCTTTTTGACCTTCTCCGCGATACTTTCCAATTCGGCGGGATCGGAAACGTAAAAGCATATCTTTTCGTAGCCCTCGTCAAGAGTATCGGGGCGTACATGTGCCGCCACGTTCATGGTGGTGTATATCGCGTTGTCCATAGACCAGTTTGATAAAGCGGCGGAGCTTTTGGCGGTAGCGTGAAACAGACCCACTATCTCCACCTCTTTTTTTGTCTTTTCAAAATCAATATTTGACATAGACGCCTTAAACTCGGACATATGCAGTATCAGCCTATCACCCACCTTAAGCCCGTTAAGCTCCGCCAATTCCTCGCTGATGATAACGGCGCTTTTGTCGTTCTTTGAGTTGATGTGCCTGCCCTCCGTAAGCTCCAGCAAGCCTCCCGTAAAATAACTGTCAAATTCGGTGTTTGTGCTGGCGTAGGTGGAAACGGTGGAATTAAAATCCCCGTAGCTGCTTAACAGCGCGCTTAATCCGTCGTCCTCCGACTGAATAAGTTCAAGGGTCTTTCCCTTTGAATCGGCCGCCACAATATAGATCACCGCCGAGGCATTATACCCCCTTATCCCCTCAACCTTTTCCAAAACTAAATCGGCAAGCGTCTCCGTAAGCTGCTCGCCCGTGTACCACGATTGGTAGCCGAAGCCGCCAACCTCCCTTGACTGCCACTTGCTCGGGTCGCTTGTGTTCTGCTCCATTGTGAACACGCCCCCAAGTGCCTGCCTTACGTTAAGCTGTGCCGTCTGTGTAGCGTCCTTTACGGCGATACCCGATAATATCAAGGTCGACGTTGCCAAAAGCGTTAAAAAAAGCAAAATCGATCTGCCCGTTTTGCGCGTTATGTACCTGAACGCGCGGTAAAAAAATGACATGATAAAAACCGTCCTTTCTTATAATTCGCTGTAAGAACCTATCCACATAGGAATGGTTCTAAGTCAATTATAAGAAATAACGGTTGATTTTGGGTTTTGATTTTATTTAATTTTGATTTAACATTACCGTAAAAATAACGCAGTTCTCCCCGTTGGAAATATTAAAGGAAAGCCTGTGAAGCCTTAGTATCGTTTCAACCAGATAAAGCCCCAAGCCGCTGCCGCCCGTGTCCTTGTTGCGCGATTTCTCCACACGGTAAAATGGAGTAAACAGATCGTTGATCTCCTCCTCGGGCAGTGTAACTCCCGTATTCGTAACCGTCAGCTTTTCTCCGCTAAGCTCCGCCTTTACCTTGCTCCCATTCGGCGAATGGAATACGGCGTTGCTTAAAATATTGTGCAGTGCCTTGCGGAACAGCGCGGTATTTCCCTCAATATAAACCGTCGGACAGTCAGTGTCAAAGCTTATTTCAATATCCTTTTCAAGTGCCAAAGGAATAAGTGCTTCTATCGCCTCCCGCAGACATTCATTTACATCAATTTTTTCGTTTTTCTCGCCCAAGCCGTTTATTTCAAGTCTTGAAACAGAAAGTATCTCCTTTACAAGCTGCTCCGTTTTTTCTATTTCTATCAGTGTTTCGGGCAAAACGCTTTTTATGTCCTTATACCTGCCGATTTCAAGCATCATGCTTTCTATCTGCCCCTTTAAAACGGTTATAGGGGTTTTAAGCTCATGCGACGCCGCCGCAAAAAAGTCTCTGCGCTGTTTTTCCGCAGTGCTGACTTTATTTATCTCCTCCCGCAGCCTTTCATTAGTCGCTTCCAGCTCCTCCATAGCTTCCCCAAGCTTAAGGGACAGAGTATTTAAGCTGTCCGCAAGCACCCCCAATTCGTCGCTTCGGTCAACATCACAGCGCCAAGTCATATCAAGCTTTGCCATTCTTCCGGACACCCTGCTGATTTTCAGCACGGGCAGCACTATTACTCTGCTGCAAAACCACGCGCTTACCGCGGAAACAAGCAGTATCGCCCCCAGCACAAATGGTATCATGCCGATAAAAACACCGTTTAACTCTTCCGCCGAGGAGCTTTCGGAGATCATCGTCAGAAAAACCGTTTCCTCACGGTCTGTAAACGCCAGAACAACGGAGGTTGAAACGGCCTTCTCCTCGCCGTGTATATTGTCAAAGTCACCGAAGCTGAACGAGTCCTCGCCGACAGTTAACATTGCCGCCACGCCGAGATTTTTTGTGCAAAATTCGCTTATTATATCGTTTGCGGTCTTAAAATCGGTATGGTTAAGCTCCGAGGTCAGATTCTCCATCTCCCTGCTTACTCTGCTGTTTGAAACGGCGGTAAATTCGTGAGGGACAACTATCATCACAATACCGTAGATAACAAGGCTGCATAACGTCAAAGCCGACATGACCCACAAAAAGACCTTGGCTGAAAGGCTGTTTTTAATTTTTCGCAAGTCTGTACCCTACCCCTCTTATGGTCTCTATACATTCCACGCCAAGCTTGCGCCTTAAATTCATAATATGTATATTGACCGTCTTTTCGTCCCCGAAAAAGTCGCAGCCCCACACGTGATTCAGAAGATTGTCCCTTGTAAACACGCGGTTTTTGTTTTCCATAAACAGCTTTAACAGCTCATATTCGGTTCTTGTCAGAAAGATCTCCTCTTCCCCTCTGTATACTCGCCTGTTTTCCTCTTCAAGCCTTATCTGCCCGTATGTAATAACGCCTCTGTCCCGCCCGTTGCCCTGCGCAGTCCTTCTCAATACCGCTTCAATTCTCATAAGCACCAATTTAAGGGAAAAAGGCTTTGTAATATAATCGTCCGCCTGCAATTCAAACGCCTTAATCTGCGCTTCCTCGTCGTCCAGCGCGGTAAGCACTATCACGGGCGTATCCGAAATCTCCCTTACTGCCCTGCAAACACCGTAACCGTCGAGCTTCGGCATCATTATATCCAGCAGTATCAGATCAAAGCGTCCGCGCCTGTATTCCGCAAGCCCGTCCACACCGTTGCTTACTCCGCACACCTCATATCCCGCGTCCTTAAGAAGCTCGCATAAAACGGAACGGATAGACGGCTCGTCCTCAAAAACCAATATTCTTTCAGGCATATTCTCACCTCGGTGTTATTTTGTATCACTATACTAAAGTATTATTTATTTTTGATTTAATTTTGATGAAAATTTATAGAAAACACAAGGGAACGCCAAAGCGTTCCCCAAAAGTTGATTTATTACTTAGCCCTTAATCCTTTTCTTCCCCTTGTCTTAGGCACAGGCGGCTTTTTCGGTGCTTCGATATCCTCTTTTTCAAAAGCCTTTACCGCCGTATTGGTCTTAACAAGAGCGTTATCCAGAACCGTTTCGATATTCTTAACGGGAATAAATCTGACGTTTTGTTTAACTACCTCGTCGACCTCCTCCAGATCGGGCTCATTCTCATAAGGTATAATAACGGTCTTGATCTTAGCCTTATACGCCGCCATTGACTTTTCGCGCAGTCCCCCTATGGGAAGTACCTTTCCGTGCAATGTTATCTCGCCCGTCATAGCCACTTCCCTTTTTACGGGTATACCCGACAGCGCGGACACAAGAGCGGTGGTCATAGTGATACCCGCCGACGGGCCGTCCTTGGGCACCGCCCCCTCGGGAGCGTGGATATGAAGGTCTTTGTTCTTATAAAATTCGGGATCAATATTGTACTTATCCGCAAGGCTGCGCACAAGGCTTACCGCGATCTTGCCCGATTCGGTCATGACCTCGCCGAGAGAGCCCGTAAGCTCAAGCTTGCCCGTGCCGTTCATAACAAGCACCTCAAGAGGCATTGTAACACCGCCTACCGCCGTCCACGCAAGGCCTGTTACCGAGCCTACCTCGTCCTGCTCGGGCAGCGATTCGGGCAGATACTTTTTAACGCCCAAGAAATCGCCTATATTATTATCGGTAACGGTCACCTTTGTCTCGCCCTCAACGAGCTTTTTGGCCGCTTTTCTGCAAAGGGCGGCTATTCTCTGTTCAAGACGGCGAACGCCCGCTTCCTTGGTATAGCTGTCTATCAAAGCGTACAAAGCGCTGTCGGAGATTTTGACCTGAGAGGCCTTTTCGCCGTGCTTTTTAAGCTGCTTCGGCAAAAGGTGCTTTTTGGCGATATTGAACTTTTCCTCTCTTGTATAGGAGGGCAGCTCTATTACCTCCATACGGTCAAGCAGCGGTGCGGGAATGGTGTCAAGGGTGTTTGCGGTGGTAATGAACATTACCTCGCTTAAATCCAGAGGTATTTCAAGATAATGATCGGCAAAGGAAACGTTCTGCTCGGGGTCAAGCACCTCCAGAAGTGCGGAAGCGGGATCGCCCTTGTAATCGGAGCGAAGCTTGTCTATTTCGTCAAGAACTATAACGGGATTCATAGTCTTAGCCTGCTGCATTGCCTTTACTATTCTGCCGGGCATTGCGCCTATGTAGGTTTTTCTGTGACCTCTGATCTCCGCCTCGTCGCCTACGCCGCCCAATGAGATCCTTGCGTAGGAACGGTTTATTGATTTCGCTATCGACTTGCCCACCGAGGTCTTACCTACGCCGGGAGGTCCCACAAGGCAAATGATCTGTCCCTTTATATCGGGTTTTAAGGCGCGCACCGCAATGGTTTCCAGAATACGCTCCTTGACCTTTTTAAGCCCGTAGTGATCCTTTTCAAGCTGCTTCTCAGCCTTTGCGATGTCGATCTTCTTATCCGATCTTTTATTCCACGGCAGATCCAGAACCGTGTCCAGATAATTTCTTATAACGCCATAATCCTGAGAGGATGGAGACATCTTAAGAAGCTTTTCCGCTTCCTTTATCAGCTTTTCCTCCGTTTCCTTGTCAAGCTTCAGCGCGTAAATTTTATCCTGGTAGTTGTACGCCTCGTCAACGGAGTCCTCGTCGCCCAATTGACGGGCAATAGCCCTCATCTGCTCCCGCAGATAGTAATCCCGCTGGCTTTTCTCCATGCTTTCGCTGACATCCTCGTTGATCTCCATTTCCAGCATAAGTATTTCGATCTCAACGTCAAGATATTTCAGCAGCATCTCCGCCCGCTTTTTTTCCGAGGTGGTTTCAAGCAGCTTTTGCCTGTCCTCGGTTTTCAGATATGTATTGAAAACAATAATATCTATAAGCTTTGTTATATCCTGCTCCGCCATTGCGCTTTGGTACAGCTCCTTTGGCATCTTGGGAGCAAAGCTGCAATAGGTGGAATACGCCTCCTTTAAGGAGCGCATATAGGCGGTAGCCTGTTCGGGGGAAATAAAGGTGTTTTTGCGGTCGTTAAGCACTGTGGGAGTGGCGACATAGTAATCCCCCTCCCTGTGAAAGTCGTCCGCCTTAGCGCGGTAAATACCTTCAACAAGCACTCTTGTTGTGCCGTCGGGCGTTTTAAGAGTCTGCCTTACCTCGGCTACTACGCCGACCTTGTAAACATCTGCGTTTACGGGATCGGTCACAAGACTGTCCTTTTGCGCCACAAGAAATATCCTGCGGTCTCCCTCCGCCGCTTCTTTTATGGCGTTCACCGAATAATCCCTGCCGACGTCAAAATGCAGTATCATTTTCGGGAATATCACCAGACCTCTCATTGCAAGCGCGGGCATTGTTCCTTTATGCTTCATATATAACCATTCCTTTCGATACGTGGAAACGTTGTTTGTTTTTAGGCAAATTCCATTGCTTTATTATTATACTCTAATTTTATTATAATTGCAAGTGGTTAATGGTGGAAAGTTAGTGAAATTAAGCATTATAACCTAATTTTTAACTAAAGCGTACTTGTTTTTTGTCTAAGAACCGATTCGCTTCCTTGCGAAGCCGCCGCTTCGGAGAACTGCAAAAAACTCAAAAAAATTGTAACCCGTCAGAACCAAATTTGAGGTTTTGACGGGTATATTTGTTAAAGTAAGAACTTGTACCAATAGGAGCGGTGTGCGGATTTTCGAGCGAAATTTTTCGTGATCAAGGAAGAAAAGCGCAGGAATACTTGACGTATTTCAAGCTTTTCTGACGCAGAGCACGGAAAATTTCGCCGGAAAGGCGCGCGCCAATCCTATTGGTACATGTTCTAATATGCAAACGCCCGAAGCGGCGGCTTGTTCACACGGACGTGAACTGCTGCCGCCCTAAGCGTTGACAGGACGTCAACGCCCGAAGCGGTGGCTTCGCCTGCTTCTTTGTGAGTTGTAATTATTAACTTTTTGGGGCTTTGCCCGTATCCCATACTTAAGGATACTCTAATATTTTAATATCAAACCTTACTCAATCTTCCCCACGAACCTATAATAAATCTCAATCTCCTGCACAGTTTCTCCGTTCTCTCCCTTAACCGCCTCATGTACCAATATCTTCTCAATTAACTCATTAAGCAGCACGGCATTAAGTTCCGTCAGTTCAGTATACTTCCGTACCAATGCCAACCACTTTTCTGCCCCCTCGCTATCCTGAACCGACTTATCCAACTTTTCCCGAAGCGAATCCCTCTTTTCCTCAAGCTGAATCTGTTCCTCTTGGTACTTCACTGAGAGCATTGAAAAGTTCCGTTCGGTAATCTTTCCATTTGCTCTATCCTCATACATTTTCACAAACAGGTCATCAATTTCATGTAGTCGTTTCTCCGTTTTTGTCAGTTCCTTTTTGATACTCGCTTTTTCCGAGGCTCTCTGCTTATCTCCACTTTTCAACAAACGTTGAAGCAATTCGCTGTCATCCTTTTCGTGTGCCTGTGATATCCAATACTGTAATCTTCCAAGTACAACCGCATACAGAACATCGTAGTTTATACTATGCCTTGAGCACCTATCTTTCCCAAACTCACTGTATGTTCCACAGATATAGTACTTTCTTTCCTTGCGCTTTTCACTCGCTTTAAAATGTGAGTACCTCATTCCGCGACCGCAGTCAGCACATTTTAATAGTCCCGAAAAAATATGTACCTCTCCTGTTTTAGTCTGCCGCTTTCGGTTGTTGATATGTGACTGTACTATTTCCCATTGTGCTAACGGGATTATAGCTTCGTGAGTATTAGGAATGGTGTACCATTCTTCTTTGGCTTTGCGTTTTGACCTTTTGTCTTTGAAAGATATTGTGGTTTGCTTGTTGTGTACACTATTTCCTATGTAAACCTCGTCCGTGAGAATTGATTTGACCTGTGATACCGTCCATTTATGAAATTTGTTTTCCTGTTGTTTTTCAAAAATATGAGCGAATGTACCATATTTTTGATAGTTCAGCCATGCAGGAGTAGGAACCTGTTCTCTGTCAAGAATATTACGTATCTTCGTTGCGCCTGCGCCGTGTGAGGCGAGATCGAATATCTTTTCGACTATCCATCTTGTATCCTCATCGGGAATAAGCTTGCCTTTGATTTCGGGGTGTTTTTTGTAACCGATAGGTGCATAGGCTCCATAGTGAGCCCCATTCAAAAACCTTGCTTTCATTGCTGCCTTGGTCTTTTTACTGGTCTGACGAGCATGCATTTCATTCAGAATATTTAGGAACGGAGCAATCTCACTCTCGCCTCTTTCACTGTCCACACCATCGCTGACTGCGATATATCTCACGCCTTTTGAGGGAAAATATATGTCAGTATACTGTCCTGTCAGAATGTAATTTCTGCCGAGCCTTGATAGGTCTTTTGTGATTACGCAATTGATTTTTCCGTCCTCTATATCGTCAATCATACGCTGGAAGCTCGGTCTGTCAAAGTTTGTTCCTGACCAACCATCGTCCACATATTCTCCTGCGATATGAAGATTTTGCTCCTTGCAGTACTGCGTTAGTATGTCACGTTGTGTTCCTATGCTACCACTCTCGCCTTTCAGTTCATCGTCACGGCTGAGTCTTAAATAAAGTGCTGTGTTATATTGTTGTTTCATATCAATTTACCTCCTATTATGAAACAACCCGCATTACAACACATTGCTTACAACTGCATTATACCATAATGCGGGCGTAATGTCTACCGTTTTTTCAAAAAATTATCCTACCATTTCGGTGCGTTTCTCGTATTTAATCGCGCTTTCAACAAGGTCAAGAGCAGTGACTTTTGTTTCCGCAAAATGCTCTTTGATCTTAATTTTCGTCTTGCCACTGATGTAGTAAAGCACATTATCGATCACCGAAAAACCGTCTTTCATAGTTATAGGATTTTCAATTTTGACTTCAGCTCGTCTGCTGAAAAACAGCAAACAAGACTTAAAAAACAGCTTCATTCTGTTGAATTGGGTCATATATTATCCTCCATAAAATCATATTCATCTATTGTGTACTCATTGACAACGGTATCGTCATCGGTGCCTTTGACCGATATTTTTTGCTCCGCAAACTTCCGATTATTTCTCGCAATGAGATCGTCAAGATTTATTTTACCACGAGTCCTGCGGACATTTCTAATTGCTTCTTTTCGATATTCTTCCATGACTTCGGGAGGAATATCCGCCAACTCCGACAGTATCATGATGATTATTTCTACTTCAACAGCATAGCGAAACAACCCCTTTGAAATTTTTGTAACGCCTGCCTCGCTGCCCTTAATAATCTCATCGGCAAGTTCTTTTGCAATAATGTTTTTCTGTCTGCCAAGCTCCAAATCGGAAATGTATTTTTGAATTGCCGTCGCTACAAATTCGGAACGTGATTTTGAATTTTCTGCTGCGTACTTCTCGCAAAGCTGAAATGTTTCCTCGTCTAGGCTTATACTTGTCTTTTTTACCATTTTTACCTCACTTTCTTGCGGTGTTACTTTTTTGAGCTGCCGCATATCCCGTTGTTATCGCACTTTTGGCTGTTTTCCTTTTGGATTGACACCTATGTTTCACACTTTTGATATTTTTTATGCCAATTGTCACCTTCCATAAATGGCTTTACAATGCGGTCGGCTTTGCCGTCCGCTGTGATCGCAGCACCGCTGCTTTA
>JAAVIG010000089.1 GCA_014796735.1 Oscillospiraceae bacterium | reverse complement strand
CGGCAGCGCAGATGTCCGGACTTACACCGTTTAATTACAGACAAATGGGGAAAGGAAAGAATATTATGAGCGAAATGTATTCGGACTACATGGACACTATTGTGGAAATAATCAACATTGCAATATTTGTTATAGATATTACAGTTCTTTTGGTAATGTTTATCCGGTGCAAAAAATTCAGGGGAACAAGGGCTTACGAGGACTTTGCGGGGACGAATAAGCTTGCGAAAGCGGTAGAAATAATTATGATCTTTCTCGCTATCGATGCCGTGTACAGCTTAACAAGAATATTCGTCATTATCGATGCCATTAACCTGTTAAAGCAGATTATTCCCGATTTGCCAGCAAGTATTTTTGCGTACTCCATAACGGTAAGGATTATACTGCCCGTACTTTCCTTCGTCCTTTCGGTATGCATCTGGAATATGTACCACAATACCAAAAAATTATTTTACTCCCTTTATCCGAACGGTGCTTTGCCCGTAATAGACATCAGCGAGCCTAAGAGAGCCGGAGAAAACCTTTATGGCACCAATACAAGCCCCGACCTTTCCTATACAAGCCGGACGCCCATATCCCAAGGTCAGATCAAAAATATGAGCGACAGCTTTGACTCTTATAAAATTGCTGCCGAAAAAGCCAAGTCCGTTTCCGACGGTAAGGTTAAGGACGAGGATATTTTCGGTACGGGAGTTTCCGATGAATACTTAACCCGTATAAGCAAAACCGACGAAGCCAAAATGGAAGAGCTTCTTATGCAAGACGAACCTGTCGAGCCGATCGCGGACGAATTTAAAGCAGCTCAACCCGACGGTGAAGACAGTATTTTCGGCACGGGCAACACCTCCGACTGGCAGCCCGTAAGCGACCTGAACGATCCCGTCCTTGCGGAAATGCTGATAAGCGAGGATAACGAACAGGATAACGGGCTTGAGCTCGGCGGCTCGGACGAAGACTTTTTCGGTTCGGGAACAACGGAGGATTATATGAAGCGCTTCACCTCGGCGGACGAAGCGAAAATTGCCGAGCTGTTGGTACAGGACGAGCCCGAGGAGCAATAAAAAAAGGAGAGTTTATATGACCGAGGTTTATTTTATAAGGCATGCTCAGTCCGACCGCTTATATCACGACGAACGAACCCGCCCTTTGACCGGCGAGGGGTTGGCGGACAGTGAAAAGCTTGCGGAGATCCTTAAAGACAAGGGAATAGCTCATATAATTTCAAGCCCCTACACCCGAACTCTGCAAACGGTGGAAGGTCTCGCAAAAACACTCGGCTTGGAAATCGAAACAAACGAGGAGCTAAGAGAACGTCACGCGGGAAAATGGCACGGAGACAGATTTTTCGACTTTATAGAAAAGCAGTGGAATGATTTCGATTACAGTATTGAGGGCGGAGAGAGCTTAAGAGAGGTGCAGAAGAGAAATATAAAAGCACTGGACGGACTGCTTAAAAAATACAAAAACGAAACTGTCGCTATAGCCACTCACGGTACAGCCTTAAGCACGATCATAAATTACTTTTACCCAAAATACGGTTTTGAGGATTTTTTGAAAATTGCCGATCTGATGCCGCTTGTTATAAGAACAGAGCTTGATGTGAAATCAGACGGCGGCATGATCTGTACGGATATCAAGGAAATCTTTTCCGTTCACAGAGCTTATAAATAACAACAGGGAGATATATTATGGGGCAGGGCTACAATAATAATCCGCGCCGAAAAAACGTTCAGGAAACCGACTATCCTTTTGAAAAGGAGCAGATAAACCGCCGAAAAAGATCCGCCGACGCAGGGCAGCAGAATAACCGGCACAAGGAAAAGCTGCCCTCTACCGTTGAGGAGCAGATCGAAAAGCTTAAGGAGCGCGGCTGTACGGTGGAGGACGAGGAGTTTGCAAGGGAAACTCTTACGGATATAAACTACTTCCGCTTGGCGCACTATTTTTCGCTGTTTTTGGAGGAGGACGGGAAGTACCGCGAGGGAACTAAGTTTAATCAGGTCATGAGAGTATATGACTTTGACCGCAAGCTACGAAATCTTTTATTGGAGGTACTGGAGGAAATAGAAATAACCCTGCGCGCTCACTGCTCAAACTATCACGCCATACGCTACGGCGCAACGGGCTATCTGAATTCCGACACCTTCAGCCATGTACATAAGCACCAGAGCTTTCTTACCAAGATACAAAGGCTTATCGAAACCAACAACGACAGCGAAATGGTGCAGCATTATATAAGAAAGCACGGCGGAGAGTTTCCGCTGTGGGTGATAATGGAGCTGTTCAGCTTCGGCGGGGTGAATTTGTTTTATTCCGACTTAAAGCCACAGGATAAAATGGCGATCTCAAAGCAGTATTACGGCTTATCCTCGGGTACTCTCGAAATGAAGCTCAGAATGATGTCGGATTTTCGCAATCACTGCGCCCACTATCACAGACTTTACGATTGGGAAATGGGCGATCTTCATTCCTCCGAGGGCAGCGTTTTTGAATACATTCTTATAATGAAAGAAATTTACCGCCGCCCGCGCAAATGGAGAGACGGATTTTTAAAGCAGTTCAGACGGCTTTATTACGACTATGCCGATATTGTTGATCTGGCTATGTTAGGATTTCCCGAGGATTGGCTGGAGCTGCTGTCGGAGGACGAAAACGAAAGCGCGCAAGTTTGAAAGAACCTGAAAAAATGGGTTCTTTCAAACCCGTCGCATTTGTGCCTCGATATATCGCCTCGGCACAAATACTCCTCAAGAGGAAAGGCGTGATAATAAGAATGAGTGTTGATTTTGATATAGCAGTCATCGGCGCGGGACCTGCGGGGGCTACATTTGCAAGGCTTGCGGGAAACAAATACAGGATCGCGGTGATCGACCCGAAAACGGTTTCCGCACAAAGCTTTCACAAGCCCTGCGGCGGCTTGCTGTCCGACGACGCTCAAAAGTCATTGGCAAGGTTTGATCTTACCCTGCCAAAATCCGTACTGGTAGACCCTCAGATATTCGCGGTAAGGACGATAGACCTGACAGCGGGACTGGTAAGGCATTATCAGAGATTTTACGTAAACCTCGACCGCCACCGCTTTGATATGTGGCTTAAAGGGCTTATCCCCGATACGGTAACTCTTACAGACGACAAAGCAAAGGCGATAATCCGCACGGAAAACGGCTTTGAGATCGTTTTAAAAAGCGGTGAAAAAATAACCTCACGTTATGTTGTGGGCGCGGACGGCGCGGGCTCATTGGTGCGCAGAAGCTTTTTTCCCAACAGAAAAATACGCTCATACATAGCGATACAGCAGTGGTTTCCCGAGAACAATCCAAATCCGTTTTATTCTTGCATTTTCGACAAGGTGACAAGCGACTGCTGTTCATGGTCTATAAGCAAGGACAGTCACTTTATTTTCGGCGGAGCGTTTCCCAAGGATAAAAGCCGTGAGCGGTTTGAAAAGCAAAAGGAAAGGCTTGAAAGGTATCAGGGGTTTAAGTTCGGAGAAGCGGAAAAAACCGAAGCATGCTTGGTATATCGCCCTCAGAAGGCGAGAGACTTTGTGTGCGGGGATAAAGGCGCCTTGCTGATAGGTGAAGCGGCAGGCTTTATAAGTCCAAGCTCTCTGGAGGGGTTCAGCTACGCGATAGATAGCGCTTTAATGTTGGCAGAATGTTTTTTAAAGGGAGAAGAAGGCGTTGAAAGGCGGTATAAAAAAGCTACCCTTAAGCTTAGGCTTAAGCTGTTGGGAAAGGTGATGAAGTGTCCGTTTATGTATAAGCCTTTTTTGAGGGGGCTTGTTATGAGAAGCGGTGTGAAAAGTATCGGAATGATTAAGGAATAAGGTAAAAACATCTTAACGAACGGTGTGTTATTGCTTAACATATCCGAAAAATATTAAAGCAGGGCTGTTGACAAACAAATAAAAACCGTGTATAATATAAACAGAGAGAGTGCCGACGAACGGCTAACTCCCCTATGTGCGTTTAAAAAATAACCGCAGCTTTGGTAGAGGGGCGGTTATTTTTTTCTCTTATTTTCTGTATCTTTCTCGGAGCTGTGAAGCTTCACGATCGTTATAACAAGAGTTATGATGCCTGCAATCACTGCCGCCAATGAAAACAAAGTTTGCGTAAACGCAAATAAGCTTTCATATGTAACATATGCATACATAGCATCACCTCCCTTCTTCAGGGAGCTAACCGTCCGCCGTTATTGGCACTCTCAATTATTATTGTATCTCATTTTCCCGCAAAAGTCAACTGCACCCAATGAAAACATTACTGCCAACATTGACAAACTAATAAAAACCGTGTATAATATAAACAGAGAGAGTGTCGACGAACGGCTAACTCCCCTTTTTGCGTTTAAAAAATAACCGCGACTGTGGAAAGTGGGCGGTTATTTTTTTTAGCTGTTAAGCTTCACCACCATGATAACAAAATAATTTTTTTCCAACCTTTTTTCTTTTCCCCCGTCTGTATAAACGAAAGCTTTCAAAACCAAAAACCGAAAGGAACAAACAAGTGAACCGACAGAACGCCGAAAAAATTGTAACCGACTATATAAAGCCCGTTTTCGGATTTGCGGTCAAGCGGTGCAGAAGCATACACGACGCGGAGGATCTGTCTCAGGAAATAATCCTTAAGGTTTTCCGCGCCTTAATGCTTCGAGACGATATTTCCGAGACCGAAAAATATATCTGGCGTACCGCCCGCAACTGCCTTGTCAACTACTACCGCGGCAAGGGCAGGCAAAGCATGGGTATTCCCTTGGAGGACATCTCCGGGTTGTCGGAGCCCGCCGGCTTTATCCCGGATATTGAGGACAGAGCGGCGGCGGAAAAGCTGCAAAACGAGATCGCCTATCTTTCCAAGCTGCAAAGACGTATAGTTATAGCTTACTATTACGAAAACAAAAAGCAGTCGGAGATAGCGGCGGAGCTTAATATTCCGTTAGGTACCGTTAAGTGGCACTTGTTTGAAGCAAAAAAAGAGCTGAAAAGAGGTATGGAAATGGAAAGAAAAGCAAGCGAGCTGAAATTCAATCCCGTGGTCTTTGACGCGGTGGGCGTCAACGGAAATGTAGGTGAAAAAGGCGGCGGAGACCGCTTTCTTCACAGCGCGTTATCTCAAAATATAGTTTATCTGACATTAAGAGAACCCAAAACAGTGGCTCAGATCGCCGATTCTCTCGGGGTATCTCCCGTTTATGCGGAAAGCGAGGCGGAATATCTTGAAGAATACGGATTTCTGATAAAACAGGGTGACAAATACCTGTCCAACGTGCTGATCGACGTGACCTCCGCCGAGATAAACGCTCTTCACGACAAAATGTACGGAAAAGCGGCGGAGCTTTTTGCCAACGATTTATACGATGAGCTTGTGAACAGCGGTATTCTTGATGACGATAACGTAAAATGCGACGTTATAAGCGAAGGAAAGAGGGATATAAACTACCTTTTGTGGGCTTTGATCCCCTACATTGCCGCTCTCAGCGGAGAAAAGGATATGGACAGCACCGTCTCCTTTGAAGAAGCCGCTACGCCTCGCCCCGACGGCGGAAATTACATCTGCTGGGCCTCCGTAAAAGACCCCGACGCCGTGCCCGTTAAATACGCCGAAAGCATGCGCAAATGGTGCGGCCCCTGCTGGACTTGGATAGATAAAATAACCCTTTGGCAGATAAATTCCGAGTGGTCGGCAGACAGAAGCAATTATCTCGGCGAAAAGACAAGAGCCGATCTTCTGATCCTGAAACGCCTATACTGCGGCGAAAAGCTTACCGAGGAGGAATACTCCGTTCTGGCGGAACAGGGGTATATAAAGTACGAGGATGGGCAGGCAAAAAATCTCTGCGCCGTTATCAATACAAAAGCCAAAGCTAAGCTGCTGAAATTCGGCGACAGGATAAAAGCAAGGTACAAAAAGGAATTCGAGGAGCTGAAAGCGCCTTATGTAAAGGCGGTTATGGAGCAAACTCCGCAGCAGCTTAAAAAGGCAAGGCAGTTCGGTCATCAGTACATTTTTTACAGCGACGGGTGGTTTATTTTATACTGCCTTAAAACGCTGACCGAAAACGGCAAATTAAAGCCGCCCTCGGAGGAGCAAAAGAAATCTTTGACAACAGTCATCGTTATGGAATAACATCGGTATTTTTCCGCCTTGCGGTAGCAGGGCGGAAATGTTTTTACCTCCAATATCAATGCGCTGTTCTTTTCGTCGGCATATTGACATATAACCCAATATATAATATAATAATAGAAATCAGCTTCCGAAAAAGTGCTCACCATACATAAGAAAAGTATATTTTTCGGACTGAAATAAAAACGGAACGGAAAAAACCATGATTTTTAAAGTAAGAGAAATGAAAAAGGACGACTATGACGGCATAGCGGAAATATACGGACAGGGCATTGAAAGCGGAACCGCCACTTTCGCGGCGTGCGTTCCCGATTTTAAGGAATGGGACGAATCCCACCTGCCCTTTTGCCGCTTAACGGCGGAACAAGACGGACTTATCGTAGGCTGGGCGGCGCTTTCTCCCGGTATCACCCGCGAAGCGTACAGAGGAGTGGCGGAGCTGAGCATATATGTAAGAGACGGTTACAGACGGCACGGCATAGGCTTTGCGCTGATAGAACAGGTAAAAAGGGAAGTGGAAGCTAACGAAATATGGATGCTGGAATCCCGAATATGCCGGCAAAATACGGGCAGCATAAAGCTGCATGAAAAATGCGGCTTTCGTATGGTGGGTGTAAGGGAACGTATTGCACAGGATAAGTTCGGAGTGTGGCAGGACACGGTTGAAATGGAATACAGGTTTTAATAGAATTTATAAAAACCAAAAAAGCGGCGAAGCCGCAAATGTTTTTTTCGCTTCCTTTTTGCACTGCAAAAAGGAAGTGGGGGTGAAGCGGAGCTTCAGCTCCGCGAGGGGGCGAAGCCACCTTAAGTGAATAATTACAACTCACAAAGAAGCAGGCAAAGCCGCCGCTTCGGGCGTTGGCATGAATGACAATAATAAGACCCGTCAAAACCTTATTTTACCTTGATTTTGAAGGGTCTTATACTATTCTGAAATTAAAAGATAACTTGAAAACAATACTTTGGGTGTGAGGTCAACATTATCCCCGTTTTTCCACCGCCTTTGCGGGACATACCGTATAACAGTTTCCGCAGTGCAGACAATGCTCTTGATGAATTATATAGGGCTTTCCCGCCTCAATACACTTCTGCGGACAATTCTTCAGGCATTTACCGCAGCTGATACAAGCATCGGTAATTTGATAGCCCTTGAATGTAATATGTCCGCTGCCGATAGTATAGCTCTCTCTGAAAATAGGATTTACACCGAGATTGAAATATTCGATTTCAGCGTCCGTAATCTGAAAGACGATACCGGCAAGAAGACGGGTATCACCCGGATAAACATTTGAAAGATAGGGCTGCTCGTCAAATATCGTATCGATCCATTTCCTTTGTTCTTCTTCCGGTACAGGTATTGCCCTTGCGGAAAGGCGTATCATCTCTTTATACTTTGTGTATCCCAGAATCTGAACACGTCCGTCGGTCAAAAGCTCCTTGCAAAAGGCTTTCCCTTTGGCGGTAAAAAAGTACATTGCTTCCGGCTCGTAGTGAATGGCGCTGATATTACGGATTTGGGGGTTTCCGTATTCGTCGGCGGTGGCAAAGGCCAATACACCTACATATTGCAGTTTCCTTAAACAGGTTTTTGCGTCCATATTTATGATCATTCCTTTCCTCTTGAGGAAGTGTTTGTGCCAAAGGCATAAACACGACGGGTTTGAAAGAACCCATTTTTCAAGTTTTTTCAAACTTGTTTCTCACTCAATTATTTTGACACGATTTGCTTTTCTCGGCTTTGTCTGCGGTTGTTCACCGTCAATG
>JAAVIG010000088.1 GCA_014796735.1 Oscillospiraceae bacterium | reverse complement strand
TTTTTTTTATTTTTTTATTTTTACAGCCCCAAAACAAATTACTGACCGTACTTTGATCTCTTTCCTCCTAAGCTATCATTTGAACAGGCTCAATAAAAGAAAAAGCCAGATACAAAAAGGGTGCCACAAAAAGAACACTGTCAAACCTGTCAAGTATTCCGCCGTGTCCCGGTATAATACTTCCGAAATCCTTTACCATACACTGCCTTTTAAGCAGAGAAGCGGAAAAATCTCCGATAACACCCAATACCGAGCCTATAATTGAAACTGCAACGATATATAAAACATTAACGGTAAAAGTAACCTCTCCGTTCATAAGTCCGTCAATCCACGGATAACCGAAGCCCACAATAAAAGCGGTTATTACGGCGGTTATCAGACCGCCGAAAAAGCCCTCCCATGATTTTTTCGGGCTTATCTTCGGCGCCATTTTATGCTTGCCTATTGCGGAGCCCACAAAATACGCTCCCGCGTCGCTTATCCACGGTATCAGCAATGAGAGTACAACATAATATATTCCGAATTGAAAGTTTTTTTGCATAAGTATTATTGTAGATAAGGAAAGCGGTATCAGGAACGAAACAAAGCTCATCAGCGCTATTTCTTCAAATTTCACATTTTCATGATCGAAAAGCATTATAACAAACATTATAAGCAGAAACGCCGCCGCAAGCATGGGAAAAAAAGAGAGCAATGCGTCAAAGCACAGAAAAGACGGCATTGCCGTAACAAAGACCATGCATACCGCCGCAACACCCTTATTGGAAAAATATTTGGTTGCCAACAGCACCTCGCCCACCGCCAACGCGCAAACAAGGGTCATCACAACTAACATCGCCGCCGTATTATTCAGCCATAAAAGGAGTATAAGTAACGGTATCGCAACAACCGCCGTCAATATTCTCGTTAACATAGAAACCGTCCTTTAAATTGGATATAGTCTACTTGCTGTTACACACCGCCAAAACGGCGTTCTCTCTCTCCGTACTCGGTCAGAGCGCTGATCAGGTCGTTCTCCGTAAAATCGGGCCATAAAACGTCCATAAACACAAATTCGGAATAGGCGGACTGCCATGTAAGAAAATTGGACAGCCTTTTTTCGCCGCTGGGACGTATTATCAAGTCCACATCGGGCAGATCGCCTGTATAAAGGCAGCTTGAAAACAGCTTTTCGTCCAAGCTCTCCAGATCTATTTCTCCCGCCTTATACAGCTCGGCAGCACGTCTCGCGCCGTTTACGATCTCCTCTCTGCCGCCGTAATTAAAGGCAATACAGCACCACATTCCCGTATTATCCTTCGACATTGCCTCCGCCTCTTCCATTTTATCCTTGACCTCTTGCGGCAAAGGCTTTCTGTTGCCTATAAATCTTAGTCTGATATTTTTTGAATTAAGCTTCATCATTTCGTCCATAAAGCTGCAAAAAAGCTTCATGAGCGAATCGACCTCGTCCTTTGGTCTTGACCAGTTTTCAGTCGAAAAGGCATAAAAGGTCACACAGGGTATGCCAAGCTCCACACAGCTGTTTAAGCAGCTTCGAAACGCCTTAGCACCCTGCGCGTGACCCGCCTTCCTCGGCAATAAGCGCTTTTTGGCCCACCTGCCGTTGCCGTCCATGATTATGCCTATATGCTTTATGTTTAAGCCTTTAACTAAATTTTCCTTATCCACTATATCGTCATTATTTCCTTTTCTTTTTCCTTGCCCACAGCGTCAACCTTATCGCAGTAGCTGTCGGTAAGCTTCTGTATATCCTTTTCGCAGTTTTTCATATCGTCCTCGGTAATTTCGGAATTTTTCTTCATTGCCTTGAACTTATCCATAGCGTCGCGGCGAATATTGCGCACAGTGACCTTAGCCTCCTCGCAATACTTGGATATCTGCTTAACAAGCTCTTTTCTGCGCTCCTCCGTAAGCTGAGGGAAAACAATGCGCAGACATTTGCCGTCGTTGGTGGGAGTAATCCCTATATCGCTTGCCATAATAGCCTTTTCAATGGATTTTATGGAGGATATATCCCAAGGCTGGATAACTAATATGCGCGCCTCGGAAACGGAGATCGCCGCCATAGCGTTTATCTGCGTGGGTGTTCCGTAATAATCAACGGTTATTTTGTCGAGAACCGCGGGATTTGCTCTTCCCGCGCGGATAGTGGAAAATTCATGCTCCAATGAAGCTATACATTTCTCCATTTTTTGTTTTGCGTTATCAAGAACCTCTTTCATAATTACAATTCCTTTCTGTTGAATATTATTTTGCTTAAACGGCGTTCCGTATTTTTTTAATTTTGTACGTTATTTACAAGCGTTCCTACCTTTTTCCCGATCACAGCGTCGTAAATGTTATCGGGCTCATGCAGGTCAAATACTATCAGGGGTATATCGTTGTCGCTGCACATTGCGGCAGCCGTTCCGTCAAGCACCATAAGCCCCGCCGCAAGAATATCGCGGTGGCTTAAATGCTCAAACTTGACCGCGTCGTTATAGCGGTGGGGATCCTTGTCGTATACGCCGTCTACCATAGTGGCCTTTAACAGCACGTCAACGTCAAGCTCGGCGGCTCTTAAAGAAGCGGCGGAATCGGTGGAGAAAAACGGGCTTCCCGTGCCGCAGCCGAAAATAACGATCCTGCCCTTTTCAAAGTGTCTCAACACCTTTTGCCTTATATAAGGCTCCGCAATGGAACGCATTTCTATGGCGGTCTGAACTCTTACCTCGCAGCCTAAGCTCTCCAAAACGTCGGCAACCGCAAGAGCGTTCATGGTAGTGGCAAGCATACCGATATGGTCGGCTCTTACCCTGTCCATAGTGCCGCTTGCCCTGCCGCGCCAGAAGTTTCCTCCGCCCACAACAATGCCTATCTGCGTTCCGATGTCGTAGCACTTTTTAACGCTTTTGCATATTTTTTCAATGGTAGGAATATCCAAGCCTGTTTTTTTATCCCCCGCCAAAGCCTCTCCGCTGAGCTTAAGCAGGATTCGTTTGTATTTCGGAGTAATCTCTTCGCTCATACCTGTTTTCCCCCTCTTAATAACAATAAAATTATTTCTTTTTATGACGAAATATATTATAAATTCAAGGCATTATTTTCAATATCCGTATTTTTTAATAATCAAGAACCCTGATTTTTCCCTTTATTTCGGCAATCTTCGCAAGCTCCGCGCAGTCGCACTCAAATTGCCGTTCGCTTACTGCCTCGGTTATAAACGCCGCCTCGTTCTCGCCCTCGCCGTCTCTGTGAAGGATCTTTACCTTTCCCCACATTTTTTCCGCTTGTTTAACGGCGGCAGCCTTGTCTTCGCAAATAAGCCGCAGATAAAATTTATTTTTCAGTTCCTTATAATCAAGAACAAACTCATCGTCGGGCGCCTCCCAATACAGCGACTTGCTGTTGCCGTGCATTTTCGCCGCCATTATAATATCCGATACCACCGCGCTCGCAGTGGGGAGCTTGCCCGCGCCCTTGCCGTAAAACACAACGTCTCCCGTTGCGTCGCCGCGAACAAGGATAGCGTTGAACACGTCGTTTACGCTCGAAAGCTGACTTTCCTCGGATATAAAGGCGGGACAGACCATGACCGCGGCTTTTCCGCCGCGCCTTGCGGCCCAGCCGATAAGCTTTACCGCGCCGCCGAAATCATTGCAGTACTGCACGTCTTCGAGAGTTACCCCGGTTATTCCCTCTGTATGAACGTCCTTGGGGTAAACGTGCTTGCCGAAAGCAAGGGAAGCCAGTATACAAATTTTACGGCAGGCGTCGTGTCCCTCAATATCCGCGGCGGGATTCCTTTCGGCGTAGCCTAATTCCTGAGCGGTGGAAAGAGCCTCGTCAAAAGCCATTCCCTCGTTTATCATCTTGGTGAGTATAAAATTGGTGGTTCCGTTAAGTATACCCGCTATCTCGTCTATCTCGTTTGCGGACATGCAGTGATGAAGCGGACGGATTATAGGTATTCCGCCGCCGACGCTCGCCTCAAAAAAGAAGTTTACCTTTTTCTCTCTCGCGATATGAAGAAGCTCCGCGCCTTTTTCAGCAACTAACTCTTTATTTGAGGTAACAACGCTTTTTCCCGCCTCAAGCAGCGATTTTACAAAATCGTACGCGGGCTTTAGCCCTCCTATCACTTCCGCAACTACCGTTATTTCGGGATCGTTAAGTATAATATTAAAATCCTTTACGAATTTATCGTCATAGGGGGTACCGCTGAAATCCCTCAGATCAAGGATATATTTGATCTCGGCATTATCGCCGATTTTTGTCTCAATGCTTGAAAGGTTTTTGTAAAACACCTCAACCGTTCCGGAGCCTACAACTCCGTATCCCATAACTGCAATTTTAACCATTTTGTCTTCCTTCCGCACTTTTGCACTTCTTTTTAATTCCATTTTTTATATGCTATTTTATTATAGCATATTTTAGCAAATCTTACAAGTATTTTAAAAAAATTAGTGAGGATTTTTTAATTTATAGATTTATTCGGGAAGAGGTATTGAAAAATCTCCGAAAAAAAAGTATAATGTAATTGAAATTTTACTTTCACGGTTTCAAACGGAGGACATTATGAAAAATTCAAAAAATAATTTTCTCAGATCGGGTATTGCCCTGTTCACCGCCGTATTGCTCACCGTTTCGGCGGCAGGCTGCACGGGCAATGCCGGTGAAAACGGCAACAAAAACATCTCCGACAGTCCCTACGGATTAACAAGCAATATTGAGGACGGCACTATCTTTCATGCATGGTGCCAATCCTTCAATACAATCAAGGAAAGCATGCGGGATATAGCTTACGCGGGCTTTTCGGCTATCCAGACGTCTCCCATAAACGAGTGTGTGGTGGGAGGAAACGGCGGCTTGCAGCTTAACGGCGAGGGAAAATGGTACTACCATTATCAGCCCACGGACTGGACTATCGGCAATTACCAGCTGGGGACTAAGGAGGAGTTCACCGCCATGTGCGAGGAAGCTCACAAATACGGAATAAAGGTAATAGTGGACGTTGTACCCAATCACACCACACCCGACTCAGACAGCGTGGGACAGGGGCTTATAGAAGCGGTTGGCGGTATAGATAAGCTTTACCATTCCAACGGAAAAAACGAAATAGTAAACTGGGCTGACCGCCTTGAATGTACCACGGGACAAATGGGAGGACTTCCCGATGTCAATACCGAAAACAAGGCTTTTCAGGATTATTTTATAAAGTACCTTAACGAATGTATCGCCTGCGGCGCGGACGGATTCAGATACGACACCGCAAAGCACATAGGCTTGCCCTCCGACCCCACCGACCCAAGCTCGGAAAAGAACAATTTCTGGGAAAGAGTTACCTCCGAAACGGATAATGCCGACAGCATATTCAACTACGGCGAGGTGCTTCAAAGCGACGGAGAAAAAATAGAGGAGTATCAGCAGGCGATTGGCGGAACAACTGCCAGCGCGTACGGCGAAGCGGTAAGAAACGCGATAACCTCACGAAAGCTTAACGCCGATGCTCTTACCGACCTTCAGATAAACACCGACGATCCCACCGCGGTAACATGGGTGGAATCCCACGACAACTACTGCAACGACGGCACATCAAGCTCTCTTTCCGACAAACAGGTTATTCTCGCGTGGGCTGTTATTGCCGCCAGAGAAAAAGGCACTCCCCTGTTTTTCGACAGGCCCTACGGAAACACAAGCGGCAATATGTGGGGTACGATGAACCATATCGGAGCCGCGGGAAATCCTTTCTACAAGGACGACACGGTAGTAGCTGTCAACCGATTCAGAAACGCAATGGCGGGAGAAAAAGAAAGTATCTCCAACCTTGACCAAGACGAAAGCGTGCTGCTTATAGAAAGAGGCTCCAAAGGCTTGGTTGTCGTAAACGGAGGAAGATACAGCTATACTTTGAACGCTGCCGTTTCCCTGCCCGACGGAAAGTATATCAACAGAGCCGACGGAAAAACGGAATACACCGTTGAAAACGGGGTATTGAGCGGTCTTATATTTGCCGACAGCGCGATAGTGCTTTATAACGACGGATATTTGGATATAGAAAAAATCGGCACATTATCAATAGATACCGATACATTCATTCTTACCGAAAACACCCCGATAACAGTAACCTTAAGAGCCGAAAACGCGCAGAACACATTTTATTCTATTGACGGCG
>JAAVIG010000087.1 GCA_014796735.1 Oscillospiraceae bacterium | reverse complement strand
CTGTAAAAATAAAAAAATAAAAAAGAAAAAATAAAAGCGGCGAAGCCGCAAATGTCTTTTTCGCTTCCTTTTTGCACTGCAAAAAGGAAGTAGGGGTGAAGCGGAGCTTAAGCTCCGCGAGGGGGCAAAGCCCCCTAAGGTGAGTGATTATAGCACCGCAGAAGCAGGCGAAGCCGCCGCTTCGGGCGTTGACATCCATGTCAACGCTTTGGGCGGCGACGGTTCGTGTCCTTACGAACCAAGCGTCTGCTATGGGTGCCGACATCCGTGTCGGCACTTAGGGCAGCCGCGGGTTCGCATCCGTGCGAAGCCGCCGCTTCGGGCGCTGACATCTTACCCGCTAACCACATACCCGCCAGAACTTCACTTTAACTTGGTTTTGACGGGTTGCATTTTTTTGAGCTGTATTACAACCCCCTTTAACCATTACCCGCTTTGATAATATAAGTTATGAAAGAAAAGGAAATCGTTTTATTAGGCTCCACGGGTTCTATCGGAACTCAGGCATTAGATGTGGCAAGACTGCATAATATAAAGATAAGGGCTTTGTCCGCGGGGAAAAATCTCGAGCTTCTTGTAAAGCAGGCTTTGGAGTTTTCGCCCGAGTACGTATGTATTGCGGACGAAAGCAGGTATCACGATTTAAAAGAGGCTTTGGGAGGAAAAGGCTTTAAGCTTCTTTGCGGCAAAGAGGGTCTTTGTGAGACCGCGGCTCTGCCCTGTGATACAACGGTAAACGCTATTGTGGGAATGGCGGGATTTGCGCCGACCCTGTCGGCAATAAACGCGGGAAACGAGATTGCGCTTGCCAACAAGGAGACTTTGGTGGTGGGAGGCGAAATAATAACCGACCTTGTCAAGAAAAATGGCATAAAGCTGCTGCCTATCGACAGCGAACATTCAGCTATTTTTCAGTCGCTTATGGGCAGCGGTGAAAATAAGCCCAAAAAAATCATTCTTACCGCTTCCGGAGGCCCTTTCAGAGGATATACCCCGGAACGGCTCAAGACGGTAACAAAAGAACAAGCCTTAAAGCACCCCAATTGGGATATGGGCGCGAAAATAACGATAGACAGCGCAACCATGATGAACAAAGGGTTAGAGCTTATTGAGGCGGTATGGCTGTTTGACGTGCTTCCGGAGCAGGTAGAAATAGTTGTTCACCCACAAAGCATACTCCATTCCGCGGTGGAATTTGAGGACGGCTCCGTTATCGGGCAGCTTGGCGTACCAGATATGAGAATCCCGATACAGCTTGCTTTGACCTATCCCAAGCGCTGCCCCTCCTGCGCAAAGCCGCTTTCTCTTTTTGATACTTCCTTGACCTTTGAAAAGCCCGACGAAAAGGCTTTTCCCTGTATCGGATTGGCAAGGAAGGCTCTGCAAAAGGGCGGAAATATGCCCTGCATTATGAACAGAGCCAACGAGCTTGCGGTTGAGATGTTTTTAAGGGATAAGATAAGGTTTTATGAAATTCCCGAAAAAATTTCTTTGGCAATGGAACGGGTAAGCCATACAAAGGATATTTCGCCCGAAATTATATATAATACGGAAACAGAGACGGAAAGCTTAATGAGAAAATAATAGGACAATAATAGGATAACGAGAGGAAAATCATGCAGCTATTTTACGGTGTGCCCGAAGATATTGATAAATGGATGGGGCTTGTGGATCGGATCAGTTGGAACTTTCCCGGACTGGAGACTCGGGAAAAGCTGGACGGGCACAAAGCTGCCGTTCTCAAGTTCATGGGAAAGCGGCAGGCGATCTGTGTAAAGGACGGCAGCGAGATCGCAGGCGTTATGCTTTTCTCCAGAGGACGTAATATGATTTGCTGCCTTGGCGTCTCTCCCGATTACCGCCGCCGCGGCGTCGCTTCAATGCTTATGGACGAAGCTCTCCTAAACTTGGACAGAACAAAGGAGATTTCGGTCTGCACTTTTCGTGCCGATGATGAAAAAGGTATTGCGCCGAGAGCGCTTTATGAAAAGTATGGATTCATCGAAGACGCCCTTGTTGAAGCTCTGGGATATCCGAATCAGGAATACATACTTCACCCCGCAGGCTCCGAACGCTGCCAACGCCGGAAGGCCATAAATAAGATGATCCATGAAATCGGCAGTATTTTGCCGGACTGTGAACCGTCAATTTATTTGTACGGCTCCTCGGTGTTGGACGATTTCAGACTTGGGTGGAGCGATATTGATATTTTAGTCTTAACTAACAGGCAGATATCCGAAGAACAGGCGCAAAAGCTTGTAAAGCTTCGTCAAACAATGCTTGAAAAAGAACCCGATAATCCGTATTACCGATCATTTGAGGGCGGAATGTTAACGCTGGACGCTTTTATATCGAGCTCCTCCGACCGAGTGGTTTATTGGGGTACAAGCGGTGAAAAAATTACCGATATGTATAAGTTTGACAGTTTTGGTATGGCAGAGCTGATGGAAAGCGGCGTTTTGTTGTACGGCCGCGATATTCGCAGCAGGTTGAGTGCGCCGAAATTCAGCGATTTGTATGCCGATGTAAAACATCATTATGAAACCATAAGAAGGTATGTACAGAAGACGGAACAAAGCCTATACTCATTCGGTTGGATGTTGGATATTGCGCGATGCCTGTACACCCTGCGCACCGGAAAAATCATTGCTAAAACCGCTGCTGCCGACTGGGCCTTGGAAAACAACCTGTGTCCGGTTCCGGATGTACTTAAAACTGCTTTGCAGGTTCGCAAAGCTCCGTTAGAGTACAAGAATAAAAAACAAGCCCTCGAATATGCGGAATCACTTGCAGACCCCATTCAGGTCTTTGCAGATGTATTGGAAGATGAATTGAATAGGCTTGAATATGATTGTAAAGGTAATTAAAATACATATACTGTCATTTTGACGAAGCATTTCACCAATAGAACTATAGCAACACTTATCCTTAACAGAGACATAAATATACATAAAAAAGAACAAAAGAGCAACAGGAGGCAATATGTTCATAATTATAGCGATTCTTGCGTTTTGTATCATTATAATTATTCACGAAATGGGTCACTTTTTCGCCGCTAAAGCATGCGGAATGAAGGTCAGCGAGTTTTCACTCGGCATGGGGCCTAAAATTCTGAAAAAACAGGGCAAGGAGACCTTATACACCGTTAAGCTTCTTCCTATCGGCGGTTCGGTCCAGCTGGGAGAGGACGAGGAAAGCGACGACCCCCGCAGCTTCAGAAATAAACCCGTATGGCAAAGAATGATAGTGTTGGCGGCGGGTCCGATTATGAATCTGATCTTGGGCGTAATAGTCTGCGCCATTGCTATTATAATAAGCGGCAGAGTTATTTCTTCTGAGATAGGTGTTTTTGCGGGTGATACTCCCGTTTCGAGTCAGTATTTGCAGGTGGGTGACGAAATTCTGGAGATAAACGGACATTCTGTATGGAGCTCTATGGATATTTCCTACGCGCTTAGAAACAGCGCGATGAAAGCGGCATCTGACGACGAGTATATGACTTATTCCTTTAAGGTAAAAAGAGACGGCGAGGTTGTTGCTATTGACAATGTGAAATTCGCCCTCAGCCGTGATGAAAACGGAGAGTCGGATGTAATTTGGGATTTTAAAGTAAACGCGTACCGTATCAATTTCGGAAACGTGTTTGTTTACAGCTTCAAGGAGGCCGCAACCTACGGAAGGCTGGTCTGGGTATCGCTTATTGATCTGCTGAAAGGGACCTACGGTCTGAATGATCTTTCGGGACCTGTTGGAACGGTCACGGTAATTTCGCAGACCGCTTCCGCAAGCAAGGATATGAGGGTCAATATCACAAGTCTTATGTCCATGATCGCGCTTATTACCATTAACCTCGGTATTTTTAACCTGCTTCCCATACCCGCTCTTGACGGCAGCAGAATATTGTTTCTGGTGATCGAGCTTATAAGGCGCAAGCCTATGAAACCCGAGCATGAGGGAATGGTTCATTTTATCGGGTTTGCGGCGCTGATGCTTCTGATGCTTGTGGTGACGTTTAACGATATTGTTAAGCTTGTGACGGGCGGATAAGTTGTTACAAACTATAATTCGCGGATATTTTGGATTGACGGAAATAACTAAGTGCAAGGCTGAACCGGACTGTAAAGTGTCGGTTTTGAGCCTTGCGGTTTTCTGTTAATGGCAGATGAAAGGACATATATGAAAAGACAGGTAAAATTGGGAAATCTCACCTTTGGCGACGGAAATATTTATATTCAGTCAATGCTTAACGTACCTTGGGAGGATACGGAGGGCAATGTAAGGCAGGCTGTGGAATTGGAACAGGCGGGCTGCGAGATAGTGAGAGTTTCCGTTCCCACTGTTGAAGCGGTAAGGCTTATTCCCGCCATAAAAAGCAAAATTTCGATCCCCCTTGTGGCGGACATTCATTTTGACTATAAAATAGCTTTGGAATGTGCCAGGGAGGGAGTGGACAAGCTGAGGATAAATCCCGGGAATATCGGCTCCGAGGAAAAGGTTCGCGCGGTAAGCGAGGCGTGCAGGGCAGGAGGTATACCCATAAGGATAGGGGTAAATTCGGGCTCAGTGGAAAAGGAGCTTTTGAATAAATACGGCAGTCCCTGCGCCGACGCTCTTGTTGAAAGCGCTATGAAGCATGTAAGGCTGCTGGAGGACTGCGATTTCAGGGATATTGTTATTTCGATAAAGGCTTCCTCTGTTCCCGTTACGATAGAAGCGTACAGAAAGCTTAACGATATATGCGATTATCCGCTGCATCTGGGAGTTACCGAAGCGGGTACGGAAAGAATGGGGCTTATAAAATCCGCTGTGGGGATAGGCTCGCTGCTTTGCGACGGTATAGGTGATACTATAAGAGTTTCGCTTACAGAAGACCCGCTGCTTGAAATAAAGGCGGCAAAGGATATTTTAACGGCGGTGGGAAAAGGAAAAAATTCCGTTGAGATAGTCTCCTGTCCCACCTGCGGAAGAACACAAATTGATTTGATAAGCTTGGCTCATAAGGTCGACGAGCTGACGAAAGATATAAACAAAAAAATAAAAATCGCGGTCATGGGCTGCGCTGTCAACGGCCCCGGAGAAGCAAGGGAAGCGGATATAGGAATAGCGGGCGGAAAAGGCGAGGGACTTATTTTTAAAAAGGGTGAAATAATCCGCAAGGTGCCCGAGGACAAGCTTTTGTCCGCATTATTGGACGAAATAAAAAAGATGTAATCCGATACTAATCCCCTTTAAAATTGTGGGATTAGTGCTTCGGGTGCAATCCAATTAAAATTGGATTGGTATGAAAGGGAAAAGCAATGTCGAAAAAGTTAAGCGACTTATTTGAGAATATAAAATTTAATGAGACCGTAGGCGGCGGAGAGGTTCTTTCCATAATTTACAACAGCGTAAGCAGGGGCTTGCTGTTACAGCTTTCCATGGAAGATGTGCCCGATTCATCGGAAATACTGTCTGCCGCGGATAAGATAAAAGCAAGCCTCGATATAAAATCCGCCGAAATATTTCCGAAATATCCGTCGGTTTTGTTTTCCGCGGATAAAATAAATCATATTATTGAGCTTCTTCACGCAAAGCCCTCTCTTGGGGGAAAAATCAACGGCTATTTAAAAAATCCAGAAATTTTCGAGGGCGACGGTACATATGAGATAACTCTTAAAAACGGCGGCGCAGACATTCTTTCCGAGAGTCATATCGACAGGGAGATAGAAAAGTACGCAAAGGGTTATTTTGACGCGGATATAAAAATTATTTTCGACGGAGTAAAAGCGGTTGATATAGAGGGCAGGGAGGAAAAAATAAAGCTTGACGACGCGGGCTTACCGCCTCCGCCGCCCGAAGCCTTTATCCCGTCCGAAAAAACATCTCCTCTCCCTGCCGCCAAAAGCGGAGGATATAGTGGCGGATTCAATAAGGGCAGCTACGGCGAGGGTAACGAAAACAACAGGCAGCAGAGCAGGAGACCCAGACTTAATATTTTAAAGGAACCCGAAAAAATGCCGCTTATGTTTGAAAGCGAGTATTTACAGCCAGAAGCCGAGCTGTTGGCGGGAAAGGCGATCAACGATACGCCCGTGGCAATGAAGGACGTGTTTGAAGCCGCCAATAACGTTACCGTCTGGGGCGAGATTTTTAATGTTGAGGAAAAATCGATAAAAAACGGCGAGTTTATGATTTTGACCGCCTACTTTACCGACTATACCAATTCGCAGATACTGCGTATTTTTACCCCTATGGATAAGGTGGGAGATTACGGATTCGTAAAAAAGGGGTCGGTGCTTCTGGTAAACGGCGAAGTTAAGCTTGACGACTTCACAAAAGCTTTGTATATCGACCCCAAAGCCGTAATGCGTGTTAAGAAGACGGAAAAAACGGACAACGCTCCCGAAAAACGCGTTGAGCTTCACATGCATACCAATATGTCCGATTTGGACGCCATAACTCCTGCGGGAGACCTGGTTAAGCGCGCCTTTAACTGGGGGCACAGGGCGGTTGCCATTACCGACCACGGCAATGTACAAGCCTATCCCGAAGCCATGAACGCGTTAAACGATATTCGCAAGAGCAATCCCGATACGAAATTCAAGGTACTGTTCGGAATGGAGGCGTATTTTGTAAACGACGGTCACTCCCTTGTTGAGGGCTGTACCAACCGTTCCATAAACGATGATATAATTATTTTCGATATAGAGACAACGGGCTTATCCAGAGAAACCGACCGTATAACCGAGATAGGCGCGGTCAAGCTCCGCAATATGGAGATCAAGGAGGAATTCGGCACCTTTGTCAACCCCGAAAGACCTATCCCCGAGGATATAACCGAGCTTACGGGAATTACCGACGCTATGGTGGAGGACGCGCCCTCGGAGGGTGAAGCCGTAAGGAAATTTCTTGAATTCTGCGGCGACGCGCCCTTGGTGGCTCACAACGCGGATTTCGACACCTCTTTTATACGTATAGCCTGCGAAAGAAACAAGATAAATTACCGCAACGCTTCAATAGATACCCTTAAGCTTTGCAGAGCGGCTATCCCCAACAAAAAGAAGCATACTCTCGACGCTATGGCAAACGAGTTCGGCTTGGGTGATTTTAACCACCACAGAGCCATAGACGACGCCAAAATGCTTGCGCTTATCTATATAAAGCTTATCGAGCTTTCTCAAAAGGGAAGAGCGATTGAAAAACTGGGCGACCTTAATATTGTTCTCGGTAATGTGGACGTTAAAAAGATGCCTTCATATCACCAGATAATAATTGCAAAGAACAATACGGGTCTTAAAAATCTGTACAAGCTTATTTCCTTTTCCAACCTGGATTATTTTCAGAAAAAGCCGCGTATTCCCATGTCGGAGCTTAAAAATCACCGCGAGGGCTTGATAATAGGAAGCGCGTGCGAGGCGGGCGAATTGTATCAGGCTATACTTAACGGAAAATCCGAGGAAAGCATAGAGGAGATAGCTTCATTTTACGATTTTCTTGAAATACAGCCTATCGGAAACAATAAATTTTTGCTCCGTGAGAATAAAGTACCCTCCGAGGAGACTCTGAGGGACTATAACCGCAAAATAGTGCAGCTGGGCGAAAAGCTGAACAAGCCCGTTGTAGCCACCTGCGACGTGCATTTTATGAATAAAAGCGACGCGATCTTCAGAGAGATACTGCAAGCGGGACAGGGTTATAACGACGCGGGCTTTCAGGCTCCGCTGTATTTGCGCACCACCGATGAAATGCTGGAGGAATTCGCTTATCTGGGCGAGGAAAAGGCTTTTGAGGTGGTCGTAACAAATACAAATAAAATCGCGGATATGGTGGAGGATATAAGACCTATTCCCAAAGGCACTTATACTCCCTTTATCGAGGGCGCGGAAGAGGAATTGCAGGAGCTTTGCTGGAATAAAGCACATGAGCTTTACGGCGACGAGCTTCCCGATACGGTAAAGAACCGACTTAACAAGGAGCTTGACGCTATTATAAAGTATGGCTTCTCGGTGCTTTACATGATCGCGCAGAAATTGGTGCATAAATCCAATGAATGCGGCTACGCCGTAGGCTCAAGAGGCTCGGTAGGCTCCTCCTTGGTTGCCACAATGTCGGGCATTTCCGAGGTAAACCCCCTGCCGCCTCATTACAGATGCGGAAAGTGCCGTCACAATGAGTTTATAACCGACGGCTCGGTGCAGTCGGGCTACGATCTGCCGCCTAAAAACTGCCCCGTATGCGGTACGCCTATGGAATGTGACGGGCACGATATTCCTTTTGAGACCTTCCTCGGATTCAAGGGCGACAAGGCTCCCGATATAGACCTTAATTTCAGCGGCGAGTATCAGGCACAGTCTCACAGATACACCGAAGAATTATTCGGTAAGGACCACGTGTTTAAAGCGGGAACGATCTCGGCTATACAGGAAAAAACTGCTTTCGGATTTGTGAAAAAGTACGCGGCGGAGCGGGGACTCGTTATAAACAACGCGGAAATGTCGCGGCTTGCTCTGGGCTTTACGGGTGTAAAGCGCACCACCTCTCAGCACCCGGGCGGAATGGTAGTCGTTCCCGACGCGTATGAAATATACGATTTTTCGCCTGTTCAAAGACCCGCGGACGACGCCACCAAGGGCGTTATCACCACTCACTTTGACTTCCACGCGCTTCACGATACTATTCTGAAGCTTGACGAGCTAGGACATGATGTGCCTACACTTTACAAGCACCTTGAAGATACCACGGGAATGAAAATAGCGGACGTTCCCACCTCGGACAAGGACGTGCTGAGTTTGTTTACCTCTACAAAGGCGCTTAATTTCCAAGAGGAAGACCCAACACTTTTGCCCTTGGGCACCTACGGCCTGCCCGAATTCGGCACAAACTTCACCATACAAATGCTTAAGGATTCACAGCCGAAGCTGTTTTCCGACCTTTTGCAGATCTCGGGACTTTCCCACGGCACGGACGTTTACGTAGGAAACGCAAAGGATCTGATAGCCAACGGCACCTGTACCATTTCCGAGGTAATAGGAACCCGTGACAACATAATGGTTTACCTTATGCACAAGGGTGTTGAACCGGGACTTGCCTTTAAAATAATGGAGATAACCCGTAAGGGCAACGCGAAGAAGCTTTTTGACGAAAACATATACAACGCTTTTAAGGAAAACAACGTTCCCGAATGGTACGTGGAAAGCTGCAAAAAGATAAAATACATGTTCCCCAAGGCTCACGCCGCCGCTTACGTTACCGGTGCGGTAAAACTTGGCTGGTTCAAGATAAACAAGCCCTCCGAGTTTTACGCCGCTATCCTTACCAAGCATACCGAAAACATTGAGATCAAAACGGTTATGGGCGGCAAAAATTCGGTCAAGAGCCGTATTCAGCAAATACAGTCCAATCCCGATGCAAGCGCTAAGGAGCAGTCAATGGTGGAAGCGTATCTGCTTATTTACGAGATGATGAACAGAGGTATCAACTTTCTGCCCGTTCACTATCTTAAAAGCGACGCCACAAAATATGTTATTGAAAACGGCGATCTGAGACTGCCGCTGCTTGCAATTGACGGCTGCGGCGAAAACGCGGCAAGGAGCTTAAAGGATACCATAAACAACAATAACTATGTAAGCATTGAGGATATACAGGTGGAAAGCGGCATCAACAAGACGGTAATGCAGAAGCTTGAGGATATGAACGTGTTTGAGGGACTGGATAAGTCGGCGCAGATGACGTTTTTTTAAATTTTAATTCTTAGAGCTTGTGTTCATAGGATTTGTGCGTGGATTTTCGTGCATAATTTTTTTCGAGAGCAAGGAAAAAATCCGCAGGCGGGCTGTCGCCCGTCAAGGAGTTTTGACGCGGCTATCGGAAAAATTTGCCGAAAAGACACGTGCAATATCCTATGAATACATGCTCCTGATGTTGAAAAAAAT
>JAAVIG010000086.1 GCA_014796735.1 Oscillospiraceae bacterium | reverse complement strand
GACGATAACGATACCGTTCAGGGCTTCTTTCCATGGGGGATAAATTACGATACCGTGCTTCAATGGATCGTTGATACAGGTAACAAGACAGCGGAGGATGTCTCAAAGGACAGTACCGAGGGGCAATTACAGCAACAATTCCTTTGCACCGGGAGCCGACGGAAGCACTACGGGAAAATGGGAGGAAACGAAGGCCAACAATATATACGACCTTGCGGGCAATAATTGGGAATGGACACAGGAGCGGTACGGAAGCGGCAGTTATGTTATGCGCGGTGGCGGATACAATCTTATGGGCGGCGAATGTCCCGGTTACTCTTATCCCGCAGCGATTCGAGACCCGCTTCCGGGAAATGATCATCATCCTAATGTTACGTTCAGAGCAGCATTGTATGTCAAATAGACATTATTGATCTGTCAGATCAATATGAAGAATTCTACAAATGGTGCGACAAGGTTATTGCCGCACCGGAAAACGCAAAAAAGGAGATTTTATAATGGTACAGGTAAAAGGAAAATGGGCGTTTATTACAGGCGCGTCAAGAGGAATAGGATATCTTACGGCAAAATTCATGGCGGAACAGGGCTGCAATCTTATACTTCACAGCAGAAAAAAGGAGCATTGTGAAAAACTGCTTGAGGAAGTAAGGAATATGGGAATCAAAGCTTACTCTGTTGAAGCGGAGCTTACCGATTTGGACAGCGTACAGGCTATGCTTGACGAGATCGACCGCTTGGGAGTAAATGTGGATATTGTACTTAACAATGCGGGTATGCAGATAGCGTACCGCACGGATTATTACAAAACTCCCGTATCGGATTACACCGAAAGCTTTAAAATAAACACCATAGCACCCGCAATGATATGCTATCATTTTATGCCGAAAATGATCGAAAGGGGTTTTGGCAGAATTGTGAACACCACCAGCGGAATACGTCTCGAACCCGAGCAGGCGGGATATTCCGCAAGCAAGGCGGCACTTGATAAGATAACGATAGATTTAGGCTCAAAGGTTGAGGGAACGGACGTTATGATAAATCTTACCGACCCGGGCTGGTGCAGGACGGATTTAGGCGGTCCCAACGCTCCCAACGCCCCCGAAAGCGCAATACCGGGAATTGCTGTAGGTGCGTTTATCGATGATAAAAAATCGGGACGTTATCTTAATGCGCCTTATTTTATGGGACTTTCTATTGAAGAGGCGGTAGCAAAGGCGGAAAGAGAATTTGATAGTCCATATAATAAGTAAAGATAATAAGTGCAGTTTTGCTTATCACATAATTAAAAGAGGACGGTTGATCAACAATCGTCCTCTGATTGTATATGAATTAAATATGATTACTTATCCTGACGAAACAGATATCAAGACCAAATATGACGATTATGAGACTATTTACGTGATAACAATAATTTCCGATGCTGATAAATTGGCTGGAGAAAGAGATTACGACCCTGCTATTAAGATGGTTGATTCCGCAATGAAAATTCTTCCTGATAATAAAACGGTGTCAGATAAATATGATTTTCTTGTAGTGTCTAGGCCCGTGGAACTAAAGAATATAAAAATGCAGAATGCCGATAATTTTAGTCACACCGGAGATGCTTGTGAGGATGTTGTGGGAAATGTTTATTCGGGGAACAACATTTATTTGTTAAATCAAAATACCTATGGTTCTAATGGTAGTTGTGAATTCTATATGGGCGGCGAATATCAAAGTATTTCCGCTACTGTTGCGCCGCAAAGCAAATTTGGGAAAGACCATGCAATTAATTTTGAGATATATGCCGATGGTGAGCTAAAATATTCTGCAAAAATAACACAAAAAACGCTTGAGTTCAGCTTTGAAGCGGATATCAGCGGAGCGGAGTGGATAAAAATAAAAACTTCAAAAATTGTAAGTATTTATAGTTACAATACTCCAACTATTATTTATAATACAGTATTATTTAAATAATTATGTCAAATTTCAGTGTTGTGTCGAGTGCTTCCTTGACAATTATGGGGGAGATGATATTTTGTTTGAGAGCCTTGTCCCCGATCTTTGGGATATTTCGGAGCCGTGTAAAATATGTAGATATCAAGATAATCAAATCATATTATTGGTGCATTGCGGTGCAAAATAGATATTTCGTGTAAAATAAAAACAAAAAATCCAATAGTTAAATTTATGAAATAGTAAGGGGCTGTAAAAAACAGCCCACCCAAATCCGAGACACTCAAAACCGAGCCGTCTCGGATTTAATTTTTCAAAAACAACCGCCAAAAACAAAAATAAGTTGTTTTTAAGTACAGCAAACAAACCGATAATCTTTTAAGTAAATTTCGGTTGAAAAGTTGAAAACTTTTGTATTAAATTAAGTTGCAACTTTACCCGCTAATTTTCGCAAATGATATTTGTGCAGATTAAAACCACAGGAAATGAGCGAAATTTCCAAAATCAATCCTTCTAGCCCTCTTCGCCGTGCTCTTGTGTAGGAATGATTCCATTTGATTTCCCCAAATGCCCCTTCTGCCTGTATACTGCGGTTTGTGCGAAGCAATGCACCGTGAATGCTGTTAAGATTTCCCAGTACCTCTTGATGAATCCCTGTCAGCTCCTTGTTCATTCTCACAGTCCTGTTTCCTTGGCATTTGCAGCATTTTGGCTTGTGCGGGCAGTCACTGCAGTCCTCGCATTGATAAAGCTCCTCTGTCCTTCCATACTTGTTTCCTTTGATTGGTCGGCTTGTCAGATAATAAAATCTTTTGCCGTTTGGACAGACAGGATTTCCGTTTTTGTCAACAGGAAAATTCACTATTCTGTACGGGTCGTCACGATATTTTTTGTCCTTTGTTTCCTTTGCGTACATTGTGAACTTCATATATTTTTCCATTCCGTGTTCTTCACAGAAAAGATAATTGTTGAAGCTGCCGTATCCTGCATCGGCAACAGGGTATTTGGGGTATTTCCCGTACTGCCTGTTGAATTTTTCCATCAGCGGTTGAAAGCAGTCCATGTCGGAGGCGTATTGCTTAACATCAAAAACCGCAATGTACTCATCACAAACTCCAAGCTGAATATTGTAGCCCGGAAGCAGCTGATCGTTGCCCATGTGATCACACTTCATGCGCATAAAGGTTGCGTCATGATCTGTTTTTGAATAGCTGTTTCGGTTTTCGCCGCAAATTTTAATTTGTTCGGAGTATTTTTTCAGCTTTTCTATGTATTCAGAAAGCTTGTCATATAGCCGCAGTTCTACTGTTTTTTTATGCCCTCTGCCACGCACTGCTGCCTTCGGATCAAGCTCTGTCAGGTCGATATATTGAGTCAGTATTTGCTCTAAATATTCGATGGCATACTCTTCTCTTGCGGCAAATTTTACTCCGTGTGAAAGAATTGTTTGGTTCATTTCTTCAATCAAAGCATTGATTTTTTCAAAAGTTTTCTGGCGGCTTTTCACACAACTTTTCTTCCATACCCAGCTGTACTTGTTGGCGTTGGCTGTGATTTTTGTTCCGTCAATATACACATGCTCCAAATCAACATTCTCACGTTCAAAAATGTAAGCGTTGATCTCACTCTGAATTTCTTCAAGAGTTACCTTCAGGTCATTGTTGATAAAGTTTTCGACAGTTACAAAGCTTGGAGCAGAAAGGTCTCCACACAGCCACATAAAGCGGATATCCACTTTGCAGAACTTCTCTATTTGTCTCAACGAGGAGAATCCGTTCTCCATATAGGCAAAAAGTACAACTTTAAGCAAGGTTTTTCGGTCATATTCCGGACGACCTGTCTTGTATCCCTTAACTACAAGATATTTATTCAGGTCAATATGATCAATCACCTCACAAAATGTGTATACCGAATCTGTTATTTCAATAATATTTCCCAAATCTACTGGTAATTTCAGTTGATATGTGGTATAATTGGTTTGTGATAGATTTTCATGATAACTAAATTATATCACAAAAAAGAGCCGCAATCAAACTTTTTTGGTTTGATTGCGGTTCTTTTTTTAGGGGAGTTTTTTTACAGTCCCTTTTGTGCTAATCTTTGTCTATTTTACTTTTATACGCTAAGGAAAAGGCTTTATAATCAAGAAAAATGATAAAAAATACTGCAAATTTTTTCACTCACTGGGTGAAGAAAAAAACAAGCGTAAAAAAGCCGAATATCCGTATAACAAAGCCTTTTTCTCAGTCTAAATCAATTTGAACTCTGCGGATTTGGGTAATAATTAAAGCGACATCCGGTAAGTTTTTTCGTACTATGTTTGAAATTTCTGCGTACTTGATTGTTTTTTTATATTGTGTATAATAAAACTACAGATAGATGTTCTGGAAGTTGTAATTGGTCACTCAACGAAATAAGTTCGGGGGAGAGTCCTTAAAGCAGCTCTGGAAACAAACTATATAAGATAGGTGGAATACCATGAAAGTTAGAATTATTGGAGCTGGCAATATGAGCCGAAGATTAAGTAGAACCGAGGAAAAACCTCAATGAAAAGGAGTATGTACACTATGAAAACAATTTCTTTTATCTTGCCATTTCAGAAAATTGTCAGAAGAATGATATCTGTTTTTCTGCTGGTCACTCTGATCGGAAGTCTGTCCGCTTGTGCTTTTAAGGGGTCGGAAACATCAGAAACAGAGACACAAAACCTCACTGTTTTGCGTGTCGGAATGGAATGTGCCTATGCTCCGAACAACTGGGAGGAGGAAAGTGCCAGCAACACGAATCTTCCAATTTCCAATAAGAAGGGCTTCTATGCAGAGGGATACGATGTACAGATTGCCAAATTGGTTTGCAATGCGCTTGATGCAGATATTGAAATCGTCAAGCTGTCATGGGACGGTCTGCTGGAGGCGCTAAACAACGGGCAATCGATATGGTTATCGCTGGTATGGTAGACAGCGAGGAACACAAGCAAGCCGCCGCTTTTTCTGACATTTACGCAGTCCAACCCACCGAATACAGCGTACTTGTTCACAAGGATAGCAAATATGCCTCTGCAAAGTGCCTTGCTGATTTCTCAGAGGCCAGTCTGCTGGGGCAGAAAGGAACAAAGCTGGATGCCAATATGTATGCGGAAACGGGAAAATCGATTTTAGAGCAGTGCGAAAGGCTCGGTTGCAAACCATTTCATCTTGTTTCGATTACAAGACTTCGCTGGGATGAAGAACTTTCCCCGTGGGAATACGCTCCTGTTGTTTCTCAAAATGACCATTTTACTGGTAAAGCGGATCTGTACGCCCAATGCATGGAAAAACAGATAATTCCATTTATTTAGGATAAAATCGAATCACCGGTGTACCGTATCATAGCCGGATACTCAATGGGTGGGCTGTTCGCTTTGTATGCGCCGTATGTAACAAAGCTGTTTTCTGCCGCGGTGTCGGCATCTGGTTCAGTTTGGTATCCAAAGTTTCTATCCTATGTTAAATCACATAATTTTCTGAAAAAGCCCGATGCAATCTATCTTTCTCTCGGAGATTTGGAAAGCTATACAAGAAATTCATATCTCTGTCAGACTGAAAACTATATGAAAGAATTGTATTCTGTCTATCAAAGCAAGGCGATTAAATCTGTATTTGAGCTAAATCCCGGAAATCACTATAAAGACGCGGATTATCGTTTGGCCAAGGGAATTACATGGATATTGAAATAGCGTGCAAACAACCATGTCCGGCGGTCAGCGACATAAGGGGTTGCATTTTGGTGTAATACTTGGTATAATATTTATACCTAACATAAGAATGATATCTTCGTTTGGGTACCATCTCATTACGAACAAGAAG
>JAAVIG010000085.1 GCA_014796735.1 Oscillospiraceae bacterium | reverse complement strand
GAGACAAATTCCGAAGGTGGGAATATTCTTGTCCAAAAGCCGCTTTAAGGTCTCGATCGATTCCACACAGTCCATAGGGTCTCCCGGTCCGTTTGACAGCATTATGCCTTCGGGATTTAAAGCAAGAATTTCCTCCGCAGTGGTATTCCAAGGCATAACGGTAACGTTAAATCCTCTTTTAAGCAAATTTCTTCTTATATTATATTTATACCCGTAGTCCAACAAAACAATGTCGAACTTACCTTTTTCGGCTTTAAACACTTTCCTTTCTCCGCTTACCTTAGGCACCGGTCTCTCGGGCTTAAAGTCTCTGATTTTTTGAAGCGCAGTCTCCACATCGATCTCCTCGGTTGTTATCATACCGTTCATAACACCCGTTTCACGAATAATTCGGGTCAATCTTCTGGTATCAATATCATATATTCCAACAATGCCGTACTTCTTTAAAAAACTGTCTATAGTTTCCTCACATCTAAAATTAGAAGGCTCTTCACACCATTCGCGCACAACATAACCACCTGCAACGCTGCCCTGTGATTCGAAATCCTCGCTGTTTGCTCCGTAATTGCCAATAAGAGGGAATGTCTGCGTAATGATCTGACCGCAGTAGCTTGGATCGGTCAGAGTCTCCTGATAGCCTGTCATAGCCGTTGTAAAAACCGTTTCTCCGATAACCGTACCCTCTTTGCCGAAGCTCTTTCCTTTAAACACCGTACCGTCCGATAAAATCAGATACGCTGTCTTTGCCGTTCCAAAATCCATTATTTTGACCATCCCTTTCTGATACTGATCTGATATTGTTAAGCGTTAATAGCACCGGTTATATTTGAACACCGTTCAAATATCCCATGATTTCATCTCTCATACGGATCGCTTCTCTGCGCGCTGCTCCCGCGTAATCCTTTTCGTCACACTGTTCCTTTTGGTAAGCGCACATGATTCCTCTTGAACTGTTTACGATACCGCCCAAGCCGTTTTTATCAAAGGCGGCTGAAATATCCTTGGCGCTTGCTCCCTGCGCGCCGTAGCCGGGAATTAAGAAAAACGTATGAGGAAGCCTTTTTCTTAATATTTCTATCTGCTCGGGGTATGTAGCTCCCGCCACTATTCCAACACCGCTGTAACCGTATTTACCCGGCAGCTCTTTGCCCCATTCCTCGCACATATCGCCCATTATCTCGTAAATCGTGCGGTCGCCTACCTTCAAGTCCTGCAATTCGCCAGAGGAGGGATTGGAGGTCTTGGCAAGAACGAACATTCCCTTATCGTACTGCTTACAAACCTTTATAACGGGATTTATGCAGTCGCTGCCCAAATATCCGTTTACCGTTAACGCGTCGGCTAAGAAAGGCTCGTACTCCTCCGCGCCTACTCTCACCTTTCCGAGATGACCGGCCGCGTACGCTTCCATAGTGCTGCCTATATCGTTTCTTTTGCCGTCGGTTATTACGAACATTCCTTTTTTGCGGGCGTACTCCTGAGTTTTGTAAAGTGTCTTTACTCCCGCGTATCCGTACATTTCATAATACGCCGCCTGAGGCTTGACCGCGGGAACAATATCGCAAAGCGCGTCGATAAGTCCCTTGTTGAACCACAGCAGCGCCTTGGCCGCTCCCTTTAAGGTTTCGCCGTACTTTGCAAAGGCTTTCTCTTTAATATACCCTGGCACGTAGTCAAGCTTCGGATCAAGTCCCGCAACGGTAGGATTCTGAGTTTTCGCAATTTTTTCGATCAGTCGGTCAAATGACATAGTTCTTTCCTTTCTTTCAATGAGGGTTGTTTTTTTATATTTTTATATTTTCATGGTCTGATCTTTGTAAACGATATTTCCGTCAAGAATGGTGTATTTTACCCTGCCGCTGAAGGTCATGCCTTTAAAGCAGGTATTTTTAGATTTTGAGTGTAATTTTTCGGGGTACACCGTCCACTGCTCACGCTCGCTGAATACCGTTATATCCGCCGCCGCTCCCACCGAAAGACTGCCTCCCTCGATGCCCAATATTCGCCGCGGGTTAACGCACATCAGCTCCACTAACCTTACATGTGAGATTCTGCCCGTATTTAAAAGCGTTGTCACCACTGCCGCCAAAGACGTTTCCAAACCAACAACTCCGTTGGGGGCCTTGTAAAAATCAGCCTTATCCTCCTTGGTGTGAGGAGCGTGATCGGTAACGATACAGTCTATTGTTCCGTCGCAGATACCCTCAATAATAGCTTCAACATCCGCCTGCTCCCTTAAAGGGGGATTCATACGGTAGTCCGCGTCCTTACTGAAAAGCTTGTCTTCGGTAAGCGTGAAGTAGTGAGGAGCGGTCTCACAGGTGACTTTAACGCCGAACCTCTTGGAGTGGCGTATTATCTCGACCGCTTCTTTGGTGGAAACGTGAGCGATGTGTATCGGAAGCCCCATTTCCTCCGCCAAAAGTATTTCCCTGGCGGTGATATAGTTTTCACTGGAGCGCGCCATTCCCTTTATTCCGAGAACCTCGCTTACCGCTCCTCTGTTCATTATACCGCCGTCTATTATATTAAGATCCTCACAGTGACTTATAATAGCTAATCTTTCAAGAGCCGCGTTTTTTATCGCCTGCTTCATCATCATGGCGTTTTCAACGGGTTTTCCGTCGTCGCTTACCCCCGCGCAGCCCGCTTGCTTCAGCTCGGTAAAATCCGTAAACTCATTACCCGACAAGCCCTTTGTTATCGCGCCTATGGGGTATACCTTAGTTTTGGCGTTCTTCGCCTTATCCAATATATACCTTACCGTTTCGGCGCTGTCAACGGCAGGCTTCGTATTGGGCATACAGGCGACCGCCGTAACTCCCCCCGCCGCAGCGGCTTCGGAAGCCGTGAGAATATCCTCTTTTTCCGTCTGTCCCGGATCGCGCATATGAACGTGCATATCGCAGATGCCGGGGATAACGGTAAGCCCCGTGCAGTCTATGCAAAGGGTATTTTCGTCCATAGGCAGGGATTTGCCCACCTCGGCTATCTTACCGTTTATTATTTTTATATCCAATATTTCGTCGATCCCGTTTACGCTGTCAACAACATGTCCGTTTGTCAGGCAAAGCTCCATCTTTTTTCCTTTCACCGATATCCGCGCGCTTTATACCTGTTTCAATGCCCGTTTTAAGGCAGAAAAGCGGACGCGAATGTGCAGAATTTTGCTTATCGGTATAAAACCGTATTTGATTTATTATACTACATTTTCTCATTTTTCGCAACAGTTTTTTTACTGTCTTTTAAAAAAATTACAATTTTGTATAATATGACAATTTTTCTGAAAACTCTCCAAAAAACCCACCCGAAAAAACGGGTGGGTCAAAAAACTATTTTCCCAAGGCTTCCTTGGTAACTTTAACGATATTATCGGCGCAAAGTCCGAATTCCTTAAGCAAAGGAACTGCGGGACCGCTGTGTCCGAATTTATCCTGAACGCCGATCTTGATAACGGGAACGGGAACAGTCTCGGTAACGACCTCGGCAACAGCGCTGCCAAGACCTCCGATAACGGAATGTTCTTCAACGGTAATGATCTTGCCCGTTTCCTTAGCCGCTCTTATAATAATATCGCGGTCAATGGGCTTGATAGTATGAATGTTGATAACACGGGCGTCAATTCCCTGCTCTGCAAGTACCTTTCCCGCTTCGATAGCTTCATTTACCATAAGACCGGTGGCAATGATCGTAACATCTTTACCGCCTCTGAGCTCGATTCCCTTGCCGATCTCGAATTTATAGGTCTTGGGGTCGTTAAAGGTGGGGATCGCAAGTCTACCGAAACGTAAATAGGTAGGTCCCACATAATCGGCCATTGCCAAAACCGCCGCCTTTGTTTCAACGTCATCGGCGGGATTGATAATTGTCATGCCGGGCAGTACGCGCATAAGAGCAATATCCTCGTTGCACTGGTGAGACGCGCCGTCCTCGCCTACCGATATTCCCGCGTGAGTAGCGCCGATCTTAACGTTAAGATGAGGGTAGCAAATGCTGTTTCTAACGATCTCAAAGGCACGTCCAGACGCGAACATTGCAAAGCTGCTGGCAAATACAAGCTTTCCGGTGGTGGCAATACCTGCCGCCACGCCCATCATATCAGCCTCCGCAATACCGCAGTCAAAGAAGCGGTCGGGGCAGGCTTTCTTATATATGCCCGTCTTGGTTGCCGCGGCTAAGTCCGCGTCAAGCACGATAAGGTCGGGTCTTTTTTCGGCAAGCATAACAAGGGCTTCGCCGTAGCTGTCGCGTGTTGCTTTTTTATCCATATCTGTATACCAATCCTTTCCTGTTACTTCGTAAGCTCGTCAAGCTTTGCCGTTAATTCGGCGACAGCGGTATTGTATTCTTCCTCATTGGGTGCCTTGCCGTGCCAACCCACCTGATTTTCCATATAGCTTACGCCCTTGCCCTTTGTGGTCTTAAGTATAACGGCGGTAGGCTGATTGGCAACGGTTTCCGCTTCGTTAAACGCCTTTTCGATAGCGTCAAAATCGTGTCCGTCAATTACGATAACATGCCAGCCAAAGGCTCTGAACTTTTCGTCAATGGGGTAAGGGCTCATTACCTCGCTTATCTTGCCGTCGATCTGCAAGCCGTTGTTGTCGATGACAGCAACCAAATTGTCAAGCTGATAGTGAGCGGCAAACATGGCGGCCTCCCATACCTGACCCTCTTCAAGCTCACCGTCTCCCAGTACGGCGTATACTCTGTATATCTCGTTATCCAGCTTTCCCGAAAGCGCCATGCCGCAGGCAGCGGAAATGCCCTGTCCCAAAGAGCCGGTGCTCATATCAACGCCCGGAACCTTGCCCAAAACAGGGTGTCCCTGCAAGTAGCTGTCAATGTGACGAAGGGTTTTCAGATCCTCCACGGGGAAAAATCCTCTGTTGGCAAGCACCGAGTACAAAGCGGGAGCCGTATGTCCTTTGGAAAGCACTAATCTGTCTCTGTCGGGCATTGAGGGATTCTCGGGATCGATATTCATTCTGTTAAAATAAAGATACGTCAGCGCGTCGCACACCGACAGCGATCCGCCCGGATGACCGCACTTTGCGCCGTAAACACCCTCTATGATTCCCATTCTTACTTTCGTGGCAGTTATTTCAAGCTGCTTCTTGTGTACCTGATCCATTTGATTTTTTCCTTTCTGTGTATTTAACATTAAATGATGTCATTATATAATTTCAAGAACTTACTCGATATTCTTTAACCGCTTTGTCAAGCATTTTTTCCAATATTGAAATATAATCCTCGCCCATGCTTTTTGCCTTTTCCAAAGTTTCATCCGAAACACGCAGAGTTATCTGCTCTCCTTTATAAGGCTTTGCCTTTCTTGCCGCTATAAATGCCTCTTTCATTTCTTCGGTAAGCTCGGGACAATCTTCATCATAAACGATGGATAACTTCTTCGCCTCTTCTATTTGTCGTTTCTCTTCTTCAGTCAGCTTGGCGTTTTCGTCTAATCTATATTTTACCATAATACATCTTCCTTTCTTCCTCAG
>JAAVIG010000084.1 GCA_014796735.1 Oscillospiraceae bacterium | reverse complement strand
GCGGCATTACGAACGCGAAAAGCGCGACAACAATAACAACCATGATGATACCTAAAATAATAGGGTAGCTCATCGCGGATTTTATCTTGTTGTTGGTTTTATTTTCTTTATCATAGTGAGCGGAAAGACGCTGCATTATGTGATCCAGGTTACCGCTGCTCTCTCCCGCGGCGACCATGCTGACAAAGAGATTTGGGAAAGCATTGCCCTGCGATATAAGAGCCTCTGAGAACGACTTACCTCTCTGGATATCATCGTACATTTCCATAAGGAGAGCCTTCTGCTTTTTGTCCTCCTGCTGATTGATAAGGATAGACATAGCCTTTACAAGACTGATACCGGACGTAAGCATTGTGCTTATCTGACGCGAGAAAAATGCGAGATCCTTTGTCTTGAACTTCACCTTCGCATCCTGTGTCTTTTCCGCTTCTTCGGTAAAGGACGTACAGAACAGTCCCTTATTCTTCAGCTTCTGGACCAGCGCGGTCTTATCCTCGGCGCTTTCCTTGCCCCGAACGGTTTTACCGCTGATGTCGGTGGCGGTGTACCTGAAAATAGCCACTTTAATTACCTCCGCATTTGTTTTGTGATGTTCATAATAGTAAACACTCATAAAACCGATAACAAGGCGATTTTCGTGAATTTACCCCCAAAAACAGGCAAAATTCACAGCGATCTCCGTTACGGCTTATCACCATTATAACACAAATTCCTAAAATGTACAATAAAAAACCGAAATTTTTTTCACTTTGTAAATGTTTTTTGTTAAAAATCACAAAAAAATGGTATCAGAAATTACACTTAACATAAAGCGAATGATAAATATATAAGTAACCCGACTCGCCAAAATATATATTTTAGCGGCACGCGGCAGTAAATCACCCTCGAAAAGAACGAGGGCGTTATGCCAAAAAAAGTGATTCACCCCGTAATAAGCTCCTTTGCGTAGGGCAGCTTTTCTATCTCGGCGCAAAACTCCCTCCACTCGGGCAGGCGGTGATTTTTTCTTTGGCTGTATATTGTCTTAAGACAGCGGTAGTTGGTAGTGAGCCTTGCGGTAAGCTCGAAGCCGCATGGATTTGAGTACAGAAGCCTTAAATAATCCTCTGGATCATTCGTTTCGTTGTACCTGTCCTTAAGCTCCTCCATTATCTCTATCATTCGGGGGTCAACGTACTTATTGTACTGCTTTGAAAGGTCAAATTTAGCGATGCGGTGCATGGTAGACTGACTGGACACGAACTCTAAAAAACGGTATCTTTCCGCCTCGGTCCACGCTTTGACGGTAAATGTCAGGTCAAAGGCTACCCTGACGCCTGTAAGGAATTGGTCGTGTCCCTCTCCTTTTGGACTTTGAGCAAGGCTTTTTATCCTGTCGGTGATGTCGCCGTTTACCGTCTCGGTATCTATCGCGTAAGGGTACTTGCTGGCCTTGAAGCACTCCTCCATATCATAAACCCTTATATTTTCAAGCTTCATTGTAAGGCGCTCCTTTTCCGTAAATTTTTTTGCTATTTTGCATCAATGTTTTTATTTCAAAATCATTTTACTCCGACAGCATAAACATATCGTAAATAACCTTTATCGCCTTTTCAAAGTCCTGTTCATCGATTCCCACTATAATATTAAGCTCGCTGGAGCCTTGGTCTATCATCTTTATGTTTATATTAGCATGGGAAAGTGCAGCAAAAATACGCGTGGCTGTGCCCCTTTTTTCCCTCATATTTCTGCCCACTATCGCGACCAGCGCCAAGTTGTTGATAACTTCAATGTGGTTTGCATGGGTGATCTGGGAGATATATTTTACCGTATCGGGGTGCTTTTCAAGCTCCTCGCTGCTTACCACAAGGCTCATGGTATCGATACCCGTAGGTATGTGCTCAAAACCGAAGCCCTCATTGTCAAGAACGGTGAGTATTCTCCTTAAAAAGCCCACCTCGGAGTTCATCTCGTCCTTTTCTATGGAGATAACGCTGAAATGCTTCTTGCCCGCAATGCCCGTGATTATTTTATGCTCGGTGCCTTCGGGCGCCTCGGGTACTATCATTGTTCCGGGAGCTTCGGGGAGATTGGTATTTCTGATATTTATAGGGATTCCCGCAGTGCGCACGGGGAATATAGCGTCCTGATGCATAACCGCCGCGCCCATGTAGGACAGCTCACGAAGCTCCTTATAGGTAATAAAGTCTATTACCTCGGGATTGTCCACAATATGGGGGTCGGCAGCCAGAAATCCGCTTACATCCGTCCAGTTTTCGTATATTTTCGCATTTATTGCCTTGGCAACAACGGAACCGGTAAAATCGCTTCCTCCTCTGGAAAATGTTTGTATCGTGCCGTCGGGCTTCGCTCCGTAAAATCCGGGAATAACCGCTTCGGAATATCCTCCGAGCACGGAAGCCAGACAGGCGTCGGTCAAATCGGGATCAAACTCTCCCTTAGCGGTGAAGAACACGCACTTGGCCGCGTCCACAAACTCAAAGCCCAAGTAATTGGCAAGGATAATTCCGTTTAAATACTCCCCTCTGCTGGCGGCGTAATCTCTTCCAACTCTCTTTTTGAAATTCTCGGTAATTTTTTCGTACTCATCGTCAAGATTGATAGCCAAGCCGAGATCGCTTATAATGCCGTTGAATCTTTCGGCAATGGGAAGAAACTCCGCCGTTGCGTTTCTGCCTAAGCCTACCGCGTCGTAGCAGGAGTAAAGCATATCCGTTATCTTTATATCGTCGGAATAACGCTTTCCCGGAGCGGAAGGAACAACGTAGCGTCTTTGCTTGTCGCTGCGGATTATCTGAGCAACCTTTCTGAACTGGTTAGCGTCGGCAAGGGAGCTGCCGCCGAATTTTACTACTTTAGCCATGTGAATAAACCTTTCTTTTGAGGAATTTTTATATTATATTATTTGCGGATATGCAAAATGCTGTGCAATGTATTATAACGCTTATTCTCTGTTATTATATCATAAAAAGAGTGAGCAAAGCGAACGATTCCTCTGAATCGATAAAATGTTCTCAGACATTAATACTAAATCTCAATAAAAATCAGACAAATTGGGCGACCGGGGCGTTCCTGCTCCGCGTCAGCCCGACTTGAAATATCCGCATATTCCTGCGTCGGGACTTACTTGATCAGAAACGCCCCGCCCGCCGGCTTTGTCTTATTTTAATCGAGAATTAGTATAAAATAATATCTTCCTCTTTCCGTAGTCTGAGGTTATTATATCATAAAATTCCAAAAAATGCAAATTTTTTATTTTATCATAATCTATCAATAACACTATTCCGAAAAAATCTTATTCTTTTACGGCAAGCAAAGCGGCTGCCCGAAAGCAGCCGCCTTTTATCGGTCAGGTCTGCCGGCCCGACCCTTTTATAGGAGAGTATCACAAAAACACGCAAAGCTTATTCATTGTCCTGAAGAGCGTCATATCCCTCTTCGCCCGTTCTTATCTTCATAACATTCTCAACATCGTAAACAAAGATCTTGCCGTCCCCTATCCTGCCCGTATAAAGCGCGTTCTTAGCCGCCTCAACCACCTTTTCCACAGGCACCTTGCACACTACCACCTCAACCTTTACCTTAGGCAGCAGACGCGGCTCCATTGGAACGCCGCGGTAAAATTCGGCAGAACCCTTCTGCATTCCGCAGCCCATAGTGTTTGTTACCGTCATACCGGTGATGCCTATACTGTCAAGAGCGGTTTTGAGCGCCTCAAACCGTTCAAGCTTTGTGATTATCTCTATCTTGGTCATCTTAACGTCGCCCGCGGGAACGGAAGCCGCCTCGGAGGGCTTATGCTCAATGGCAACGGATACACCCGGGGTTTCGAGGGTGTTTACCTCGCGCTCATGATCGACAGCCCCCTCAACATGCATGGCGGGAATAAAGTCGGCGTAGGAGGAAACAAGACCGTGTTCGGTGGAATCGAGACCCACAACCTCCTCATGTCTTGAAACACGCAGACCGATAGTCTTTTTGATAACAAGGAACAGTAAGGTACAGGTGACCGCCGTCCAGCTCGCTACCGCCACAAAGCCGATAAGCTGTTTACCAAGCTGCCCGAAACCGCCGCCATAGAATAAGCCCGTAATACCGTTCTGTCCGTTTCCCGTAGCAAACAGACCTACCGCTATGGTACCCCAGATACCGTTTAAGCAGTGAACCGCGACCGCACCTACGGGGTCGTCGATCTTAAGCTTGTAATCAAGAAACCAGACGCCGAAGCAAACCAGCAGACCCGCAACCGCGCCTATCACAGCCGAACCGATAACATCAACGTCGGCGCAGGGTGCTGTTACCGCAACCAAGCCCGCAAGAGAACCGTTAAGTGTCATGGAAACATCGGGCTTTCCGTTCTTTATCCATGTAAACATCATAGTTACGCAGGTCGCTATCGAGGGAGCGATAGTGGTGGTAAGGAATATCTGCCCGAGATGATCGGCATTGTCCGCAGCCGCGCCGTTGAAGCCGTACCAGCCGAACCAAAGTATAAACACGCCCAGCGCGCCCAATGTCATGGAGTGACCTAAAATAGCCTTGGGCTTGCCGTCCTTTCCGAATTTACCGATACGGGGGCCAACGATTTTAGCGCCGAGAAGTGCCGCGATACCGCCCACCATATGTATTGCGGTGGAGCCCGCAAAGTCAACGAAGCCAAGCTGCGCCAGCCAGCCGCCGCCCCATATCCAGTGCGCTTCTATGGGATAGATTACAAGGCTTATTATGCCCGAATAGATACAGTAAGAGGAAAACTTTGTTCTTTCCGCCATTGCGCCCGAAACTATCGTAGCCGCGGTAGCGCAGAACACAAGATTAAACACGAAGTTATGCCACGGGAAGTTTGCAAAGTCGGTGAATATCCCCAAGCTGGGAAGCCCCACTAATCCGAACAGCGCGTCCTCGCCGCACATAAGACCGAAGCCCAGAAGTGTAAATGCAACGGTGCCGATACAGAAGTCCATCAGGTTCTTCATTATAATGTTGCCCGCGTTCTTTGCTCTTGTAAAGCCGCTTTCCACCATTGCAAAACCGCACTGCATAAAGAACACCAACGCCGCTCCTATCAGGAACCAAACGCCCGTTGTACCGAAAATTGTTGAGCTTAACGCCTCGTTGACCGCTTCCGTTATATTGGTCGTCTCGGCAATTAAGCGTAAGCTTACTGCTGTCATATAAATCAGCCCTTTCCTTTGCGGGGTAATGCCCCAAATTGTATAATAAAAATAAAGGAGCTTTAGTACACATTCCGTGTACTTAAAGCTCCTTTGCTCTACAATCATATTATAGCCTCTTTGCTGTGATTTGTCAATAGCTTTTTGCAAGTTTTATATACAAAACTTGCATTTTGTAAAAAATAAATACATCTTACTAAAAAAAATAATAATTTTTGCAAGTTTTATAAAACACCACTTGCAAAAATTATCAAATTTTAATGTATACCGCCTCATAGCACTGCTTTTTTATATGCAAATCCGTTTACAGCCTTTTAAAACTGCAAGGCGCGTTATCGTTAAGTCTGCTCAGCGACGGCTCGAATAAGACCCCGTTTCTCGGCTCCATACCGTAGCTGTAAGTATTTTTTATGGCAATTTGCGTAAAGGCGGTAGCTCTGTCCATTGCGATAGGAAGACTGTCGCCCAGAAGGAGGCTTCCTGTTAATACGCTTGCGAAAATATCCCCCGTGCCGGGATAGCTTGCGGGAACGTAATCGCAGTCTACCCGCCAGAAGCCGCCATGCTCTTTGTCACAGCCGACGTTTGCTATAACGCCCTCCGTAAGAGGCACACCCGTTATGACCGCTATCCTGACCCTTTCACAAAGCCTTGCAAGCCAACTTTTCACAAGTCCCGCCGTCAATTCCACGGGGTACAGCTCCCCAAGCAAAATTGCCGCTTCGGTCAGATTGGGCGTGATCACGTCCGCCACGTCCACCAATTCCCCCATACGCTTGCACAGCTCGGAGGTATAAGTGCGGTAGGGCTTTCCGTGATCCCCCATTACGGGGTCTACTATCTTAAGGCCGTCCTTGTAGGCCGAGAAAAATTCAAGACAGTGATCGATCTGCTCCGCCGACGCCAAAAAGCCGCTGTACACAGCGTCAAATTCAATGCCCAGCTTTTTGTACTGCGAAAGAGCGGGGCTTATATAATCCGTCAAGTCCTTTATGACTATGTCCTCAAAGCCGCCCGTATGAGTGGATAAAACGGCGGTGGGCACGGGGCAGCACTGTATGCCCATGCTGCTCAGAACGGGTATTATCACCGCCAGCGAGCAGCGTCCGAAGCCCGACAGATCGTGAATAGCCGCTACTCTGTGCTGATTTTTGTTTATCATACTAATTTCCCTTTGCCAAGCCTTCAGCGGCTTTTTTTATTTTCCATTGCGGGAATAAGGAACATTCTCTCGATCACCGCCGCGGGCTGAGGCTTACTGTACAGGTAGCCCTGAACAATATCGCAGCCAAGCTCTCTCAGAAGTTCCTTCTGCTTCTCGGTCTCAACGCCCTCCGCCAATATGGTAAGATCCATTGCCTTACCCATATCCACAATGGCTTTGGTTATCTGTCTTGCGGTGTAGTTGGTCTCAATATCGTAAACAAGGCTTCTGTCGATTTTCAGCAGGTCTATGGGAAGTATCTTAAGAGAGGACAGAGAGGAATATCCCGTTCCGAAGTCGTCCATCGAAATAGACACGCCCAGATCCTTCAAGGAATTTAAAATACTTACGGTTCGGTCAATATCTATCATTGCCATTGTTTCGGTAAGCTCCACCTCAAGGCAGCTCGGGTCGATTCCCGATTCCGCCAGCGCGTTCTTTACCGAAGCCACAACGTCGGTCTGATACAGCTGCGCCTGCGACATATTGACGCTTATTTTAATGGGGTCATAGCCCTTTTCCTGCCACATCTTATTCTGTATGCACGCCTGTAACATGCCCCATTCGTCTATCTTTGTTATAATGCCCATTTCCTCAGCAACATGTATAAACTCGTTGGGCATTATAAGACCCTGCGTTTTATGGTTCCACCTCATAAGAGCTTCCGCTCCCACGATCTCGCCTGTTTTTATGCTTATCTTTGGCTGATAGTACAACTCCAGCTCACCTAACTTTAACGCCTCGCCGATCTCATGCTCCACAATATCCCGTCCGCTTACCGCCTTTTCGATCTTCATATCGTAGAAGCAGCATATCCTGCCGGGCTTTCTTGCTCCGCTGAAAAGCGTCACACTGGCTTTATTGTAAAGAGCGGAAATGTCATCCGTACCGTCGTAAAAGCACGCGCCGGCAATAAAGCTTGACTGTTCCTTTAACACCGCGGGCAATGTCTCGTTGTTACAGTAATTTTCAACCACAATGCCGATCTTTTTCAACAGGTTCTCGACATCTTCCTCCTTGCCGCACTCAAACATAAGGGCGTAATCCTCAACGCCTACCTTACCCACTACCGCATGGTCGCCCGTGATTCTTTCAAGAGTTTCCGCGTACAGCCTTGAAAGCGTGTCCGATACCTCTATGCCGAACAGCATGGAGATTTTGCGCAGTCTTACGACCTGTATGCAGACAAGCACTATATTGCCCGCTTTATCCTTGTTTTCAGACAAATATTCTTCGCCCTCTATCATAAAGCCGTTGCGGTTGTAAAGTCCCGTTATGGTGTCTCTTTGGCTGTCCTTAAAGGCTTCCTCGCGGTTCAGGCGGCTGACCGTGGTGTCAAACATCATTCCGGAGCGCAAATACCTGTAATCAACGGCGCCCGGGTTATACTTGCACTCGATCGTGTAGGTATGATAAACGCCCGTGATCGTTTTAACGGAAACCTCGGCAAAAAGAGAGTCGTTTGTTCCCGAAAGAAAGAGATTGAACTGCCGCTGCACGTCAAGTATATCTTCTTTTTTGACCAGCGACAAAAACTGATCCAGATAAATAGTATCGGTATTTTCAAAGCCAAGCAAAGCGCATATGCGCGCCGAGGTCTTTATGTAAACCGAGCTGCCCTCTGTCACCAAGGAGAATATTCCCGCGTCGGCGTTGGAGGTGGCTGTTTTTATATTCTCGAACTCCTCTAAAAGCTGCTGTCTTAACTGATCGTTCGCCTTTCTTAAAAGGATCTCATCGGTTATATCTCTGCCTAAAGAATACACCTTTATCCTTCCGTCTGACAGTGCCAAAGAAATGCTTTTCCAATGGATAAGTCCGCTTAAGCCGCCCGCCGAAAAATATTCGGATATAACTCCGCTTTTTTTCACCGCGTTCACGCAAAGGGAAACACCGCCCTCCGCTCTTTCTATATCGGTACCGAACACGCTTCGGATATAATTTTTGTCAGGTGTGATGCCGCAGCTGAACAACAGCTTTTCAAGGTTTTTCCCGAATTTAAGCTCGGAAAGATCCTCCGTCCATTCCATTTTATAATCAAAAACACTCTCAGACAGCTCGTCAAAACGAAGCCTTTCCGCTTTCACGCTTGATAAAGCAAGCCACGCAACGATAACGGACACGGCAAGTGCGATCAGAAGCAGTGCCGATAAAATTATTAATGCAATTTCCATAGCAGAGTTCCTTTTTAAAAATATATAGTATTACACTTTTCCTTGCATTAATTTTACCATAAACACAACTGAAAATCAAGACTTTTTCGCCATTGTAAACGAAATTGTAACCAAAAATAAAGGTAATATTCTGTGCATAATAACGACAGGCTTTTTAACAAAGCTTATACCAATCCCTTCTTAAACTGACGTAATACCCACAGTTTAAAAAGGGATTAGTATTATATCCTTGTCGGTCAAGGTATGGACATATATAAAAAAGAGCCGCCGCAAAGGACAGCTCTTTATTTTTCATGCGGATACTAATACTAATCCCTTTTAAAGCTGTGGGATCAGTGTTTCGGGTGCAATCTTTTTGACCTGTGGATATTACGTCAGTTCAAAAGGGATTGGTATAAAAATTTAATCCACATTTTCTTCAATATACTTAACAATATCGCCTACGGTCTTGATGTTCTCAACCTGATCGTCGGGGATCTCGATGTCAAACTCTTCCTCGAAGCTCATAACGAGATCAACGATGTCAAGGCTGTCCGCACCCAAGTCATCCTGAATAACGGCGTCCATTGTAACCTTGTCCTCTTCGACGTCCAACT
>JAAVIG010000083.1 GCA_014796735.1 Oscillospiraceae bacterium | reverse complement strand
TTCTTCAAAATCTTCCGAATCATCATTCCCATGCTCCTCTTCCCGACAGCAGTCCTCTCATCATCGGGACGGCAGTCCGAACTATGGGCTTAAGGATTCACGGCGACAGCATGTACCCCAAAATCGAGGACGGAGATATAATAGTCGTCAGAAAGCAAAGCTCGGTAGACAGCGGCAGTATTGCGGTTATTCTTGTAGACGGCGAGGAGGGCTTAGTAAAAAATAGAGTACGGCAAGGATTGGATCGAGCTTATTTCAATAAACCCCGAGTACAAATCAAGACGGTTTGAGGGTGAGGAGGTAAACCGACTGAGAGTAGTGGGGCTTGTAAAGCAGATCATTAAGGAAATATAATCTGAAAAGATCGCGGCACAAAGGGCTGTGATCTTTTTTAGCTTTCCCCGAAATCGTCCGCAAAAAATTTTTCAATTTCCCATGTAAGATTCTCCTCCCCCTTACGTCATTATAATCAGAACCCCGAAAGAGAGGTGAAAAAAATGGAAGACAGCAAAATAATCGCTCTGTACTGGGAAAGGAACGAATCCGCCATAACACAGACGGCTGAAAAATACGGCCACTACTGCACAATGATAGCAAAAAACATACTTCATAACCAACAGGATGCCGAGGAATGTGTAAACACAGCCTATCTCAAGGCTTGGGAAAATATTCCGCCGGAAAAGCCGTCTGTCTTTTCGGCCTTTCTGGCGAAGCTGACCCGAAACACCGCCATTGATACCTACCGTAAAAGCCGCTCGGAAAAAAGGGGAAACGGTGAGATACCTCTGATATATGACGAATTGGAAAATTTGGTTTCCGACAAAAGCGATCCCGTAAGCGCCGCCGAGCGCAACGAGATACTGTCGGCTATAAACGTTTTTTTGTCCGAGCTTCCGAAGAAAAAGCGCGTTATTTTTGTTTCAAGATACTGCTGCTGCCAAAGCGTAAAGGAAATAGCAATGCGGCTCGGAATGAGCGAAAACAGCGTTTCGGTAAACCTGAACCGTATCGGAAAACGGCTTCGTGAGTATCTTTTAAAAGGGGGGCATGAGATATGAAAAAAGAGGAGCTTTTTGATCTTTTGGGCGAAATAGACGATAAATACTATGGGGAAGCAATGGAGGACGAATTGCAGGAGCCGGCGGAAATAGTTATAACAGAAGAAGAAAGCACACGCTCCTTCCCGCGCGCTTTGTTCACCGCCGCGGCGTGCATTGCGATAACGGCGGGAGTCTGCCTGACGGGAGCTCGGCTCTACGACGGAGCAAACAACTCCTTAAATGATAATATCCGTTATTGCAGAGATTATATTTCCGATTTTTACCCCAATGTCACGGAAAACGCGGACGAACTGCCCTATCGCGTTCTTGACCTTAATTTTGACGGAATAGATGAGATACTTTTAACCGACGAAAATCACAGTCTCATGTATATATTCGGCACACAGGGAGAGGAACCCGAGTTTATAAACATAATCGGAGAAAATGTACACGATCCCTTTATGGGAACACTTGACGGCTTGTACCCTTACGAAAACGGCGAAGAAAAATACTACTATTACTTTTTCAGCTTTGACAAGGGCGCGGATATGGAAGCGAGAGGCGCGGCGGCGATCATGTTTGACGGCGATAATGAGAAATACCGCCAATCATACCTGCTGTCTTACGGCATTATAAGCCGTGAGGGTACTCCCTTTGCCGATGTTAAGTTTTTCAGAGAGGGCTGGCATATACAGGAGAATAATCCCGAAATGTTCACAGATATAGGAGAGGAGGCATTTACCGCGCTTTGGAGCAAATATGAACATCTTCCTCCCATAAACTTTAATGATTTCAAAAACAATAATTCAACAAAAACGCTGACCGAAAAGGATTTGGCTGTCTGCACAAAATACATGAGGAACCTTGTCATTGACTCCATCAAGGCTCCGGTTACTTATAAATATTATTTTTACGACTTAAACTTTGACGGCGTGGAGGAAATAGTATTCGCCCCCAACAAAAACAGCAACCCAATCTTCATATTTGAAAAGACGGAAAGCGAACCGCGCTTTGTGGGCTGCATAACCGAAGAAGAGATCGGATTAGACCCCACCGATCAATTTTTGAATCATTTAGGCTTATATGAAAAGCTTGATGATTTGGGTGAAAATATTATTGAAAGGTACTATTATTTCTATTACGACACCTATGCTTCCGACGGCGCGGTTAAAGCAAAGGTAGCCGCAGCGATCAAATACGACGGCGAGAAATACTATACCGAAAATCTGCTGTCCTACGGCGTTCTTAATTACGGCAATGTGCAGTCGGCATCGCCGTCCGAGGCCTGCTTTTTCAGAGACGATTTTAACACCGATGAAATAAGGATAGACGGCAATTACAGCACCTTGGAATACGAAGAATTTAAAAAGCTTTGGGACAAGTATCCTAAGCTCCCGCCCGTTGACTTTGCCGATATAAGCGTCTACTGCACATCATACGAGGAGATTTGCCCCTTTGTATATGAAGACACGGTCTACGAATATAATTATGACTATTGGGACTGCGTTATAAAGGACGGCATTGTAACCTCCATGAAAGGCGAGACCGATTGGGAAATACACAACGAAATTACGGGAAAACGTCTTGAAAGTGCCGCCGCAATGCGGGACTATAAGCTATTGGAGTACTTGGGCGAATGGGTCGGAGAAGAAACTATGTGGCTTGGAGATGCTGAAATGTACCGTTATGAGGACAAAATACTTGTGTTGTGCCATCCCGATTGGGAGAACAGTATAAATTGGGATATAAACTCTGTTGAAGCCGATTCGAGCGAGTATTACAGAGCAATTATACTTGAACCCTGCAAGGGGCATTACAAATATTATGAGCCATTTGATTTGGAGCAAGTGCCCGATATTCAAGACAGCAGCAAGTCACACCCCTTCAAAACCAACGGTCTGAACTTTGGAGTTAACGAATATGCCAATTACACGGCGATGTACCGAAGCTTTTCACAGGTAAAACTTTACACCAAAGAGGTCGGCGGTTACACCTTCGATCTGATGGCCGAAAAGGTAAGAACCGACAAGGCGGCAAACCCCGATATGATCTACTGCTCCGACCTGTACATGACGGTATCTAAGGACGGAAATTTTGTCGACAGCAATATAAGCGCGAGAATACCCGTTGAATTAAGCGACATACACGCTTTGCCGACAGACAAATTCTCCGATTACATGCCGCAGATATACGAGCTTAAAGACGGCATAGTGATTTTCACCTCTTATGAAGACGTAAACGGTTTATGTTCTCCCTTTATTACGATAAAAAATGATCTGCTATGCCCTGTGTACGGTGATTTCTCCCCGCTTATCGATAAGGACGAATTATATCCTTACATATATGAATTTCACCCCGATATAAAATTCACCCCCGCCTTTGAGGAAAATATTCTTTACTACGGAGATACCGCCTTTAAATTCAATTTCGACAAGGTGGGCGTTGAGGAAGAAACGGAGCTTTTTACCGTTATTGAGCCTTAAATTACTTGCATAAAAATCCCGAACGACAAATTCGGGATTTTCTTGCTCTTGACAAACCCGCCCCTCCGCTGTATAATATAAACAGGCAGTTCGTAACCATCCTGCCTCGGGCAACCCCCGGAATCAAAACTAAGGAAGTATAGGAAACCCGCCGTATGCCATTGCGCTGCCGCAATTTATACTGATCCCTTTAGAAAGAGATCAGTGTTTTGGGTGCGATTCCATTTTAACCTGTGGGTAATTACGTCAGGTTAAAATGGAATCGGCATAGCATACGGCTCTGTCACTGCGTCCTTAGGGACGCTTTTTTATTTTATTATGGAAAGATACAGTAAAATCAACGAAAAAAGAAAAAGAGAGATCGTGCTGTTAAGAGGAAAGGGCTGCGTTTACAAGAAATGCGCCTTTTGCGATTACCACTCCGACAAATGCGCCGATGAAAAGGAAAACTTTGCTTTGAACAAGGAGATCTTAAGCAAGGTCACGGGCGAATACGGCGACTTGGAGATAATAAACAGCGGCTCGGTTTTCGAGCTTGACGAAAGGACCCTTGATTTTATCAAGGAAACAAGCCTTAAAAAGAAAATCCGCGTCCTCCACTTTGAAGCCCATTATCTGTACAAAAACAAGATCCCCGCTTTAAGAAAGGACTTTTCCGATTTTGAGCTTAAGCTGAAATTAGGGCTCGAAAGCTTTGATCACGGTTTCAGGGAAAATATCCTTAAAAAGGGGATAAGCGAAAAAGACCCCGGGATAATCAGCGAACACTTTGACGAAGCCAATTTTCTGTTTGGAATAAGCGGTCAAAGCGCGGCTTCCATGGAAAAGGACATAGAAACGGGGCTAAAATATTTTGAGCGAATTTGTCTGAACATAATGTGCAAAAACAGCACACCGATACTGCCCGACAAGGCGGTCATCACGGATTTTGTAAATCTGCTTTATCCGAAGTACAAAGACGATTACAGAATCGATATTCTGCTTAACAATACCGACTTCGGAGTCGGAGATTAAAAAAGGAGACTTCAAAAATGACAAACGAACTTTTACTGATAGGCTCGGTAATATTTATTTTTTCCTGTGTGCTTTTATCCTACCTTTTTTTCGGAAAAACGGGTCTGTACTGCCTTTCCGCGATCGTAACGGTGCTTGCCAATATCGAGGTGCTTATTTTAGTGAACGCCTTCGGCGCGGAGCAAACCTTGGGAAACGTGCTTTTTGCCTCTACCTTTCTGATCACCGATATCCTGTCGGAATACGAAAGCAAAAAGGCGGCGAACAAAGCCGTTTGGATAGGCGTTTTTGCTTCCCTGTTTTTTCTTTTGTTAAGCCAAAGCTGGCTTTTATACGTTCCAAGCGAAAACGATACGGTATATAACGCGTTTAACACGGTATTTTCAAGCACTCCCCGAATGTTGATATCCTCACTTGCAGTATACGCGGTAAGTCAGGTGTTTGACGTGTGGCTTTACCATAAGTGGTGGGCGTTTACCGAAAAGAAGTGCGGAAACAAAAAAAGCTTTCTGTGGCTGAGAAACAACGGCTCAACGCTTATCAGCCAGATATTGAACACCCTGCTGTTTACTCTTCTCGCTTTTTACGGCACCTATGATATGCAGACCATTATCTCGATTTTCCTGTCCTCCTACATAATTTTCGTTTTTACCTCACTTTTAGACACTCCCGTTATCTACCTTGCGCGTAGAGTAAAGAACAGACTTGACAAAAAAGAAAAAATGGGGTAAATTTTTCAAAATATTGCAGCATTTTTCAAAAGCCTGTGTATATGTAAGTGAAGGGGCAAGGAACAAACCTCTTTAAGCTGCGCGGCAATCGGAGGAAAATGTGAAAAACGAAACCGTAAAAGAAAATATGCTGATCTCTTCCTTAAAAAACGGCGACGTATCGGCGATCGAAAAGATAATCGAGGACTTTTCGGGATACGTCTGTACCGTTATACGCAATTTCTCAAGGGACAGATTAAGCGGGGAAGATATGGAGGAGCTTGCGGCGGACGTGTTTATCAGGCTGTGGCAAAGCAGAGAACGGCTCGACTCGGACTGCGGCTTGAAGCCCTACATATCCGCAATAGCGAGAAACGCCGTCAAGAACCGTTTCAGGTCGCTTGCGCCCTCTGCCGAGGATATAGAGGAAGTGGAAGCGGCAAGCGATTTTGACCTTGCCGAAAGCGTGGAAATGTCGCAAATGCTCCGTTGTCTCGAGCAAGGATTGTCCGAGGTGACAAAAAAGCAAAAGGAAATTTTTCTGAGATTTTATTTTTACGGGGAGAAAACCTCCGAGATAGGACAAAAAATGAACCTGAATCCGAGTACGGTGCGCTGTGAGCTTACCCGAACCCGGGTCGGGCTGAAAGAATACTTAACGGAAAGGGGCTTTGATCATGTTTGACGGATTTTTTGAAAATAACCCTCCGATCAAATCGGAGCAGGCGGACAAAGAGCGCGTTGATAATATCAAAGCCGCTGTTTTAAAGAGCATACGTGAAAATTCGGCTGAAACGGATTTGAACGTATGCGGAGAAAGCGAGGTAACACCAATGAAAAAACGCAGTATAGCACGTTCATTTATTATAGCCGCGGCGATAGCGTCTTTGGGTACAATGTCACTTGTTTCCGCCAACGCAATTTCCGACAGTGCTTTAACGAGCAATATATCCGACACAAGCAGTACATTCGACGAGACGCTGACGGGCGGCTTCTCCTTCGCTTCGACTGACTGTATATCCGACGAAGCGTTAACGGACGGCACAAAGGAGCTTTATAGCATATTCGTCATTGATGAAAACGGTGAGGAGCATTTTATAGCGCGTGACTATATCGAGTGGACGGAAAACGAAGCGGGCGGCTTTGATATTTTCTATGATGCGGCACCCGAGGCGCTTGATGCGATGAGATCTTATTTTGACGTTGAGACTTCCCCTGTCCTCTCCATTGAGGAGGTACTTAAAGGTAACGGTGACTGTGAATTTAAACTCGGAGACGAGGATATAAATTTGGACGCTGAAAATATAAGATTAGCACATGCTTATGCAAGAAAAGGAGATTTGATTTAATCGGTAATATTAAAATCTAAGCTAAGATAATAAACACGCCACATCAGACAGTCTGCCGCTTTGCTTGCGGCAGGCTGTTTTTTCATCTTTTTTTCATTGACTTTACTTTACATATATGGTAAAATTTTACAATTAACCTTATTGTACAAAGAAAGGAAAAAACAATGTTCGAAATAATCATCTGCATTATAGCGGGACTCGGCGCGGGACTTGGCACGGGCTTTGCGGGAATGAGCGCGGCGGCGGTAATATCGCCCATGCTTATCACCTTTCTGAACGTTGACCCGTACGCCGCTGTCGGTATAGCCCTTGCAAGCGATGTTCTCGCAAGCGCGGCGAGTGCGTGGACATATAAGAAAAACAAAAATATCGACGTAAAAAACGGACTTATAATGATGATATGCGTGCTTCTGTTTACCGTGGTGGGAAGCTGGGTATCGAGCCTTGTACCTACCACCGTTATGGGAAGCTTCAGCACCTTTATGACAATGATACTCGGCATCAAGTTCATAGTAAAGCCCGTTGTCACAACAAAGGAAAGCATGGCCGCCGTTTCCGCAAAAAAGCGAATCGTCCAATCTGTCATAGGCGGCTCGATTGTGGGCTTTATCTGCGGCTTTGTCGGTGCCGGCGGCGGTATGATGATGCTTATGCTGCTTACCATTGTCATGGGCTACGAGCTTAAGACTGCGGTGGGTACAAGCGTGTTTATAATGGCGTTTACCGCTTTGACCGGCTCGGTAAGCCACTTCGCCATAGGCGGCATGCCAGACTTAAAATATCTTATCGTGTGCGTCTTGTCAACTCTTACTTTTGCGCTGATAGCTTCAAAAATCGCCAATAAAGCAAAGCCTATGGTGCTTAACAGGGTCGTGGGAGTTATTTTGCTGATACTCGGTATCGCAATACTTACCGTTAATCTTATAAACTGATACGGTTCAAAATCAAAGGTTGATACTTTCACATCTTTCTTAAGGAAATCTCAAAAAAATTGTTTTTTTAATAATCGCTTGCTTTTTTAACACTTTTATGCTATATTATCCATAGAAAATATTAACCGAATCGATGATTACAAAGCACCGTAATATTGTGTTAATAAAAAATGCGGCGAATATTAAAGCTTATTTGATTATTTGAAAGGACAGGTTTATATCTATGAAGAAAGCAAAGACAGCTGTTTTGGTTTTATCCGCGGCTACAGCGTTATCGCTTATATGCACTTCCGTTTACGCGTCAGAATTGGAGCTTGAGACCCTTGAAGGACATACATCGGCATCCTGCTTTACCTATGAAAAAAACAATACGGCATGGGCGCACCTGTGGAATCCTTACAACGAGGCTTCTCTCTATAATACTCCCGGCGAATCGTTGTACGGAGAAGGCATCCAGGATCTAATCGTTAAATTTTCCGTTAGCGGCGTGGAAGAACCTTTCACCGTTTTTCCCGGTTATCAGGCATACGGAGATGAAGAGGGAGACAACGAGGAATTGAGCATCTGGAGTCAAGACGATTATATTAACGCGGTCGGGACGGAATATGTATATACGATCGACCGCGACGGAACATACGAGCTGGCGGTGCCGTTCAGGGCAATGGCGGATGCGGCAACGGACTTTTGGGGAGAAAATCTGGTCAGAGTCGGAATTTTGGAGCTTTGCTTTAACGGAATCGGCAATGATGACATGACGGGATTTAAATATGATAATTTAGCCTTTGAGTTTCTCGGAGTTCGTCAGTCCAAGATTTCCCATTCGGTTGAGGAATGTGCTTTTAACGGAGGAGAGCCAATAAAATTTATCGAAGAAGAAAGTGCTTCCGATGCAAATGATAATAATACCGACGATATTCCCGCCGAGGAAACGGAAACCACCGAGGAACAGCAGACAACTGCCGAGGAATCGACCGAAACCGCTGCCAATACCACTACCGAAGAGATACAGCAGTCCAATGCGTCGGACAGCTCGTCTGAGCCCTCGGGCAGCAGTCCTGTTTTAATAATCGTAATTGTGATTATTGTTGTATTGCTGGCAGCTGTTGTTATAATAATTGTTGTAAAGAAAAGAAAATAAAACAATATTAGGCTTGCCGAAAATCCCGCCGTATGAGGTTTTTCGGCAAGCCTTTTTTACGGTTTTATACTAATTCTCGATTAAAATAAGACAAAGCCGGCGGGCGGGGCGTTTCTGATCAAGGAAGTCCCGACGCAGGAATATGCGGATATTTCAAGTCGGGCTGACGCGGAGCAGGAAC
>JAAVIG010000082.1 GCA_014796735.1 Oscillospiraceae bacterium | reverse complement strand
TGATTCGGATAATGCCGACGTAGGGAGAATAGATTGTATTTTTATGATACCTCACACCCCTGCGCATAAAAGCGCAGGGGTTAATTTTTTCCTGCATTCAACGAAAGGACGGAAAAAAATGAACAACAAAACACTAAGACTGACGGAATCCGCGATAATGCTGGCACTGGGCTTTATTTTAAGCCTGCTGAAAATTATCGACATGCCATTCGGCGGTTCGGTAACGGTTTTCAGCATGCTGCCCGTTATTATCATCGCTTACAGGTACAGGACCGCATGGGGTTTGCTGGTGGGATTTACGGCAAGCCTTCTGCAAATGCTGTCGGGGCTTAAAAACCTCACCTACGGCACAAGCGCGGGGGCGGTGATCGCAATCGTCCTGCTTGACTATGTGGTCGCCTTTACCGCAATGGGTCTCGGCGGTATTTTCAGAGGAAGGATAAAGGATCAGGGCGTAAGCATTGCGGCAGGCGCGCTTGCGGCTTGCATTGTACGCTACATATGTCACACCGTGGTCGGCTGTACCGTATGGGCGGGAGTTTCCATTCCCACAAGCGACGGACTTTTGTACTCGTTGATCTACAACGCCGCATACATGATCCCCGAAACGGTCATAACCGTTGTGGGAGCTTACTTTGCGGGTAAAATATTTACTCTTGCCGACAGTCAGATCAAGCCCGTACCCATGAGCGGAGCCGCCGCGAAAAACATGGCTGCCGCCGTTCCCGCCGCTCTCGGGGTAGTAGTTGCCTTTGTGTTTATTTTCGCAATGGTTCAGACCGAGGACGGCTTTGACATCTCCGCCATAGCTCAGACGGACATTTTCGATTGGCTTGCTCCCGTTATCGTTCTGATAACAGGCATCGCCGTTTCGATCATCATAAAATCCTGCGTTTCAAAAGAAAACAAAGCCTGATTAGGAAACAAAACGTCTGCCGTTGATATTTACGGCAGACGTTTTGTTTTTCAGTGGAGTTTTATTGGCATGAAAAACAAAGAAATCGGAAAAAATCATATCGGTTTCTTCGTAATGATAGTATGCGCGTTTTAACGGTCAAAATACCTATATTTTTTCAAAAAAAATAAATTTTTACATTTTTTGACCGTTAACAAGCGGAAAATTTCTGTCTTACGGTATTAACCTTGTTCTGCTCGGCCTGCTCGGTAGGGTACCAGCCCTTTTCCGACATCTTGTCGTAAATGTTGTCCTGCATGCAAAGCGCGTCGTTAAGAGCGGTGTTAAAGGTCTGATGCACATTGGCGGTTGACGATTCGATAGTGCCGTGCATAAAAAGATCGCATACGCCCTTTTCCAGAAGCAAAATATTTTCCATTAAATTTTTATCGTCCATTTTATAATTTTCCTTTCAAGCAATGATCAGTTACAGCAGCCCGTAAAAGCTTTGAAATATCTGCTGATGCTTCTGCGCCATTTGCTGAACGCAGGTCTTAAGATCGGGGTCTTGTATCTGGGAAGCTGTTTCACAGCATTTGGTCTGAAAATACTGCTCGTGTCCCAGTGCGTCCTCAATATAAAGCAATTCTTTGTTGGTCATTTTCTTACCGTCCTTTCTTCGGGAGACTCCTATACAATTTTAAAAGCCTCCTTCGTTTTTACGGTAATATTTTGTCTTGTTTAAGCAAAAATATTCGGTAAACCGATTTATACAAGTTGACAATATTATAAAAAGGTGGTACAATTCAAAAAGTACAATTATTATATTATAAAAAAGGAAAGGACACAAATAAAATGAAAAAAATCACCAAGCTCGGCTGTGCTTCTCTGGCTTCCATACTGCTGCTTACAGGCTGCAGCGGCTCAGATAACAACGGAAACGGCAGTGGGGATTACGGCGGAATCAAGACTATAAACACACCCGACAGCTTTGAGGGCAACGCGGCGGATATAAACAGCGACCGCAGCGACGTTCAGTTAAAAAGCGGCGATACCTACGCGGTGATAACGATAAGGGGCTACGGCGAGATCACCTGCAAGCTGTACCCCGAAGCCGCTCCCGAGGGAGTACAAAACTTTATCGATCTTGCAAACAGCGGGTATTATACGGGCAAGGATATACACAGAGTTGTAAAGGATTTCATGATGCAGGGCGGCTCCGCCAACGGCGACGGAATGTCAACGGACAGCGACCCCTCCTTTAACGTTGAGTATAACTCAAAAATGCGTCATTACTACGGCGCATTGTGCTATGCCAACGCGGGAGGAATAAACGGAAGCCAGTTTTATATAGTGAATAACAAGGGCTTCAGCGACGTTAACAAATCAAGCTTTGACAGTCAGCTTACACAGCTTGACTCTCTTATTTCCGAAATAAACGGTTATATTGCGGAAGCTGCCAACGACGATGAAAAGGCGTACTACCAATCCTATTTGGATTACTACAACTCAATGAGGAGTACCACGGCTTCAAACATACGCGCTTTAGAGGAACGCACCGATGATATGACCGCAAAATACAAGGAGGTCGGCGGAACGCCTTTCCTTGACGGAGGCTACACGGTGTTCGGACAAACGGTATCGGGCTTTGACGTTATCGACAAAATAAGCGAAGTAGAGGTCGAGTTACAGTCAAGCGGAAGCGAAGAAAGCCACCCCGTTCAGAAAATAATCATTGAGTCCGTGGAGATCAAAACAGCCGAATAAACAATATAATTGGGGTTATGTCATGAAAAAAGAACTGACCGCGTATATAAAACAGGCGGAGGAATTGATTAAAGAAAGCGAAAGGCTTGACGGCAAGCAGCTTGAAAGCATGAAAACAAATATCGAATTTTTTCAGCACGAAAGACTTGTTCATTTAATAGTAACAATGACCTTCGCCCTGCTTACCGTAATATCCTTGGGACTTGCGGTCTCGGAGATATGCCTTTTGCCGTTGTTTATACTTTTCTTGGTGCTTGAGGTGCCCTACGTGTTTCATTATTACACTCTGGAAAACGGAGTGCAGAAGCTTCAAAGGCTTTACAGAGAGGCGGAGGAAAAAGTAAAGGGAGATCAGAGCAATGACCGACATTAAAGAAGCTATCATCAAGACAACAACGGAGCTTATTGAGGAAAACAAGGGGAATTTAAGAGCCGTGACTGCCCGCGCCATTGCCGAAAGGTGCGATATAGCGCTGGGGCTTATCAACTATCATTTCAAAAGCAAGGATAAGCTGATAGAGCTTTGTGTGCAGCGCATTGTCAATAAAATACTTCTGTGCTTTTACACTGCGGGCGGCGAAAATCAGACCAATGTTGTCAGCAAGGTAGCGGAGCAGTCTAAGCAGGTAATGGACTTCTTTTTTGAAAATAAGGCTATGGCAAAAATATTTATACTCAGCGACTTTAAGGAATACAAACCCAAAAGCAACTCGTTTTCGACCCAGAACGGCTTAAAGCTTGCGATCGGCGGCAGAATAGACAACGGGAAAAAAAGAATACTTGCCTTTGTCTTGACCTCGGCAATGGAAACGGCTTTTCTCGCGGGAGACTGCTCAAAGGAAATATTGGGCTGCGATCTGAACGACAAGGAGGAGCGCGACCGCTTTGTGGAGGATACGGTCAATATGCTGTTTCAGGGAGTGCTTTAACTATGAACATTCTGATCGTAGACGACGACAAGGACTTATCCTTTATAATCTCCGAAATGTTAGAGAGCTACGGGTATAAGGTAACATGTGCCGAAAGCGGGAAAAGAGCCTTTGAGCTGCTGAAGGAAAACACCTTTCACCTTATTCTGCTTGATATAAATCTGCCCGATGAAACGGGCTTCGAGCTGTGCGGCGAATTACGCAAGGTCTCCTCCGTTCCCGTTATTTTTGCCAGCGCAAGAACAAGCGAAACGGACAGGATCACGGGCTTTGACATAGGCGGCGACGATTATCTGCCTAAGCCCTACTCCATGAAGGAGCTTTTATCAAGGGTAAACGCGCTTATACGCAGGAGCTACGGCTTTGACAAGGAAGAAAAAACCGTTGCCTTTGGGGACATTAAGGTAAATATTACCGCAAGGACGGTAACGAAAAGCGGAAAAGCCGTTTCCCTTTCGCTAAGGGAATTCGATTTGCTTTCATACCTTTGTCAAAACGTGAACAAGGCAATATCCAAAGACAAGCTGCTGTCGGAGGTGTGGGGAGCGTTTTCGGAGGTTGAACCGTCTACCTTGGCGGTGCATATCAGGTGGTTAAGGGAAAAGCTGGAAAGTGACCCGGCTAAGCCCGAGTTTATTGTAACGGTTTTTAAAGTAGGATACATGCTGAAAAACGGAGAAATTGATAATAGACAATAACAATTTGTCGTCTTTTCGTATATTGTGAGATAAATTTTACAAAGTGTAAACAAAAAGAGGTTAAATAATATATGAAACACAGGTATGCGTTTTTATTTTTCTTATTTTTCGCCCTAATTGCTTCAATTACGGGCGTTTTATTTTTTTCGGCAAGGCGGCTCAGCTCCGACGAATTTAAGGCGGAGCAGATTTTGGCTGTAAATGAAATGCAGCAGCTCGCGGAAAACGGGGACTTTGACGCCGCGGGAGAAATAGCCGACGCGCTTAAGGAGAGCATACGAACGGGCGGAACGGAGGAAGTGATCGGCTTTGAGGTGCTGATCTTAGGCGGAGCTTGTACCGTGATATTGGGCTTGATAATGCTGACGCTTTATTTTAAGGTGCTTAAACCCTTTGAAAAGCTGAAAGGCTTTGCGGAAAGGATAGCCAAGGGAAATTTTGACATTCCGCTGGATTATGAGCGTTCCAACTATTTCGGGGCGTTTACATGGGCGTTTGACAGCATGAGAAAGGAAATAACCAAAGCGAGGGCGTGCGAAAAGGAAGCCGCGGAGAACAACAAAACGGTTATAGCCACGCTTTCCCATGATATAAAGACGCCTATTGCTTCAATAAGGGCTTACGCGGAGGGCTTGGAAGCCAATATGGACAGCACAGCGGAAAAAAGGCAGAAGTACATTTCCGTTATCATGTCCAAATGCGACGAGGTATCAAAGCTTACAGACGATTTATTTCTGCACTCGCTTTCGGATCTTGATCGGCTGAAAATCACTCCCGAAAGAGTAGAGCTTACGGAGTTTTTTGAAACGGCGGTTAAAGAGATAGGAGCGGAAAGAGGGGACGTGCATTACGAAAAGCCCGATTTCAAAGCGGCGGTTTACATTGACAAAAACAGGCTTATGCAGCTTACGGAAAATCTTGTCAACAATTCGAGGAAGTACGCAGAGAGTGATATTGATATTTTCCTTTCCATATCGGAGGATATTGTAAGTATTCATTTCAGGGATTACGGAAGCGGGATTCTCGACGAGGATATGCCTTTTATTTACGGGAAGTTTTATCGGGGTAAAAACTGCGGGAATAAGCAGGGCTCGGGGCTTGGATTGTATATTGTGAAGTATATTGCGGAAAAATCGGGGGGAGAGGTTATGCTTTGCAATCATTCGGACGGGTTGGAGGCGGTGGTGTCGCTAAGGGTGGTAAATTGATATTGATAATTGGTAGTGGCGGTACGGATTTAATGCTTTTGGGGTAAACACAATATTTTTCGTACGGAAAGTGATTGAATAACGGAGAGTTTAGAGCGGCGAACAGCGTTGAAGCGGCGGAGCCGCGGGCGACAGCCCGCTGAAATGCGAAGCGTTTCAAAATTTTCGCCTATGGCGAAAATTTGGCTCCGCCCCTGCGGTAGGGTAGTTATTGCAAAAGGAACGTTTTTAACGGATAGGGCGGCACAACCTAATTGGGAG
>JAAVIG010000081.1 GCA_014796735.1 Oscillospiraceae bacterium | reverse complement strand
GAAAAAATGTTGAATTTTATGTGGAATTTTTTGTGGAAAATGGTGAAAAGTTTTTTAGAGGTCAGGCAATAGTTTGGTTATATTATTTAACATAAAAAAATATCCGCCCAATAAAGCGGATAAAAATAAAATTAAAATTAAGTATAACCAATGAATTAGAGAATGTTCACATAAAAATAGAAAAAAATCATAATGACTGATTGCTTTTTTTATTTGACCGAACTTTTGTGATTTTCCATAAGGCTGTCATAGTCCAGCCCGTATTTTCTCGCAATATCCTCTGCCCTGCTGTTCATCTCGGCCGTACCGCGCAATATTTTGTACAGACGTTTTCCTGTTTGTGTTTCTACCTCTACCGTCAGATTATCGATATGCGAAATACAAACATCTAAGGAATTAAGCTTTTCGGGCAGAGAGATCAGATCATGTATATGAGTAATAAACATTCCGCGGCAGCCCTTGGCGCTCATTGCTTTTATAACTTCAGAAGCTATTGCGGAAGCCTCTGCGGCACTTGTTCCGGAAAAAGATTCGTCGCAAAAAACCGCGCTGTAATCATCTATGCTTTTCATCAAAGCGCTCATTCTTTCACATTCGTCCATAAAACGGCTTTTTGTTATATTATTATCTTTTTGAGTAAAGTGCAGCAGCACCTCGCTGCATGGACTCATTTCCGCATATTCGGCTGGAACATACAGCCCAAGCTGAAACAATGCCTGACAAACCGCGGCAGACTTTGCAAAAAGAGTTTTGCCGCCTCCGTTTGCACCTGTAAAAATGTATATCATTCCGTCCTTATCGAAATCAATATCATTTAATGTCATATGACCTATTTCCAAAACGTATTCGGGATTATAAAGCTGTTTTATCGTGCATCGCTTTTCTTCCATCGGGCAAGCCTTAGGACGGCAAACAGGGTAATTCATATTTTTCAGCTTATAGAAAAAATCCGCGGCGGCAATAAGAAAACGAAGATCGCTGTAATAGCCTATAAGAAAGTTTATTTTTGACTGAGAATAATATTTTACGGCGGGCTTCCATGAGCGAAGAGAATTTTTTAATATTTTATACAGTCCGGAATTTACAGCGAACTCATATCTATCCTTTTCATCTTTAGACATTATTCCCGTTGTGACGGAAAGAGGAGCTGCACATGTGAATGAATCGGTGCTTATATCCGCTCTCAGCAGTTTATCAATTATATTGCCCGACATATAATTCCGATCGTTTACGCTTATTATACCGGCCTCCACAGGGTGAAGCGCAAGGTCAACATTAACGCCTATTGTTACGCTTTTAAGTGATTGGATAAGCTTAACGTTATCGGGCAGGCTTTTCTTTATCTTATCATATTCCTCGCTTTTGCATACAGAATTTATTTCATCTCTTATATTGACGAAAAGCTGCGAGTTTAATGTAAATTTATTGAGATTATCATAAAGGTAATCCACAAGGTCAAGATAAATCTGCAAATCTCTTACCGAATACAAATCGTCAAGCTCGTCACTTGCAGCGGAGCTTAAAGAGCGTATCTCCCTAAAGCTGTCTATTTGCGGTACTATCTCTGACATCGCTTCATACAGCTTTCTGTTTTCCAGCAAATCGGTAAGTGCGTCAAGACGATAATTTATTACATTTATGTCATCGGTCAGAAAATTTTCAAGATTTATGTAATCCTTGCCGTTCCATGAATTTTCCTTGAATTTTACCATTTTTTCAATGCCCAATTCCCTGATAAAGTTAAAGTTTTTCATTTCAATACCCTCCTAAACCGCTGATGATATAATTAAACAATTCCGATATTAACCGTCTTTCCAAAAAAGCCAAGAAAAAATCGACAACAACGCTTACAGCAATTATTATTATAAACAGGACCTGCGAATAACCCGATCTTTTCCATAAAACACGCACAAAGCTTACCATATAATATATCTCATAAGATATAATAAGTCCGCCGGCAGGTGCTAAATAGTAGTACAATAATACCATACCTATATTTAAAAGAAAAAAGTGGAAGAGGGTGGTTATGATAATACTGCATCTGGGAACATTTATATAGTGATTATTTTCAAGGTAATTTTTACTGTTTTTGATATTCAGTATCATTTGACACCTCAACATCTATTGTTATAAAAAGATTAAGCAAACAGCTCTCCCGCCGTATCCTTATAATACTCCGCCTGTGCGCTCCACAGCTTACTGTAAATCCCTTTCTTTTCCATAAGCTCCTCATGAGAACCTCTCTCGGCAATTGTTCCTTCGTTCATAACCGTTATTTCATCGCAGAACTTACATGATGAAAGACGGTGTGAAATATAAATAGCGGTTCTCGTCCCCACAATACCGTTGAATTTGGTATAAATATCATGCTCGGAAACTGGGTCTAAAGCGGCGGTAGGCTCGTCAAGGACTATAAAAGGAGCGCCCTTGTAAACGGCTCTGGCAAGACAAAGCTTCTGCGCTTCACCGCCGGAAATTTCCACGCCCTTTTCGTCGAAATCCTTGTAAAGACAGGTTTCGATACCGTTTTCCATTTCCGAAAGCCTGTCGCCCAAGCCCGCACGGATAACGCAGTCCTTGACTTTTTCCTCTTCATATTCACCGCTTGCCGCCACGTTTTCGGCAATGCTGAAAGAAAACAGCTTTGAATCCTGAAATACCACCGAAAATAGTGCCATATAATCCTCATATTTATACTTTTTAATGTCAATGCCGTTTAAGGTAATCTCTCCCTCGGTGGGGTCATAAAGTCGGCATAAAAGTTTTACAAGAGTGGATTTACCGCAGCCGTTTTTTCCTACAAGAGCCATTTTCTCCCCGATTTTCCATTTAAGGTTAACATCTTTTAACGTGTACTGCTCGGAACTTGGATATTTAAACCAGACGTGTTTAAATTCAAATTCGTACTCGTTGTCGTTTCGCTTTTCCGTGGGTATGGTGCCTTGATATTTTTCGTCGGGGATATCAAGAAAATCCATAGCCTTCTGAACGAACTCAATATCTACCGACATATTTCCGATTCCGTTTGTAAAATTGCTTACTCCGAATTTTATTTTTGAAAAATACATAACAAAGCCGACTATTTCACCTAATGTCAATAATCCCGTTATCGCTCTGGCAGCCGCGAAGCTGTATATTATAATGCTTGCGGCCATCATCAGAAAGCCTATTACTAAATTTATCTCGTAAATGTGTCCCAAAGCCTTTTTATATCCGTTTATCCTGTTGTTTACGTTGCTGTCGTATTCGTTCAGGATAAGCTCCTGCTCCGAGTAAATACGGCAATCCTTGCCGTTTCGGTAATTGCGGGTGATATTTTCCATATAGTAATTTGCGGTTCTCGTATGCTGTAAAATATCCCTGTTATTATTCATTTCGGAGATATATTTATAAGACCTTTTGGTGTTGTAAAGTCCTCTTGTTATTTCAATCAGCGCTACTAACGCCGCTGTTGCCAGAAATCCTTCGGGTGCGCTTATAAATCTCATAAAGCCGCTGAGCTCCGAGACGTTGGGAGTACTCCTGAACGCTAAAGGGGCTATAATAATTACTCCCGTGATAACCGAAACAAGTCCCATTGCGCACTCAAGGAAGTTGTTAATAAACCATTCCATTTTTGATATTCCCTGCATTGCGCGGTTATGCATTATATATGTGTCGGGTTTTTCGATATGGACGTAATCCATATTTATTATTTTTTCCCAAAGTGCTTTGCGGCTGTTTGTATCATAGGTGAATTTATGAGAATTGACACGTCTGTTAAGGAATTGCAGCGCAATAAATATTACCAGCTCCAGAAGTCCCGTAATTACCGTAAAAGTCAGCGTTTCCTCCCAAGGCTTTGAGCTTGCCACCATGTCTATTATATTTGAAACAATAAAAACATGAAAGAAGCTCTGTACCGTGTAAAGCACTTTTTCCGCTATTATACGCGCCACTCTGCCCTTGTCAAGCTCATTGGTGGTTTTAACGCTGCGCTTTATAAGAAGGACTTTTTCCCTAAAGGTCATTTTCCTCGCCTCCTTTCCTTTTTCTTCGTTCACTTTCTTCCTTATAATAGCTGCTTTGCATATTAAACAGCTCCGCATATGTGCCGCCCTTACTCATAAGCTCCGAATGAGTCCCTTCCTCGGCTATTTTACCGTCCGCTATAAGTATTATCCTGTCGCAAAAGCGGGTAGAGGCAAGACGGTGGGAAATAAACACGCTTGACTTTTCATCTGCGAAATTTGAATAGCTTAAATACATTTCCTGTTCCGCTATCGGGTCAAGAGCCGCCGTCGGTTCGTCTAAAAGCAGTATGGGCGCGTCCTTGTACAGGGCTTTGGCAAGAGCTAACTTCTGCATTTGTCCCCCCGAAAGCTCGGTGGCGTCGTCGTACACCGTTTTGCAAAGTCGGGTGTTTTCCTTTTGGGGCAATGACATTACCTTGTCATAAATTCCCGATTTTTTCATACAGTCATAAACCCTTTGGCGGTCGGTTTCCTCGGTTGTTCTTCCCGAGATATTTTCCGCTATTGTAACGGGGAGTACGCCTATATCCTGAAAAACAGTGCTGAAAAGCTTATAATATTCAAGTCGGTTAAATTCGTTTATCGGAATTCCGTTTAAGAGAATTTCACCCTCTGTCGGTTCGTACAAGCCGCACATAAGCTTGATAAGCGTGGTTTTGCCCGCGCCGTTCAGTCCTACCATTGCTAATTTTTCGCCCTTGTGAAGCTTAAAGGAGATATTTTTGACAGTGGGATTTTCCGCGCCCGAATAGGTGTAGCTCACATTTCGGAATTCTATTTCGCATTTTCCCTCGGGAAGCGGTTTTCCTTGTTTTGAGACCGAAATATCCTCAAGGTCTAAGTATTCCCGCGTGTAGGATATGTTATTTGACAGCCACTGAAATCCGCTGATTTTGTCGCACCAGCGGCTTATGGAGTCGGACAGCATAAATATTGAGTTAAAATACAGTACAAAATCTCCCGCTCCTATCTGCCCGTTTATTACCAACAGGATAACATAAATATCCGCGGCAATATTTCCCGCCGCGCCTACGATTTGCCCCAGAATATCATGGCGGTAAGACCATTCGTCCTGCTGCTCATACCAGTCCAAGCGCTTGCCGAAAACACGTTTATATACCTTTTCAAACCATCTTTGCATACCGAAAATGCGTATATCCTTTGCCGCGCTGAAATTTGAATCGGTGCCTATGCTTGTTATATAATTCAACTGTCGGTCAAAGGTCTGCCAGTTGTCCGCCATATTCCATATCCACATCATCTTATGTCTGTTGATATAATACCTCGCCACAGCCGGAACGCCGATAACTATTATCAGAATGGGATTGAGCATTGACAGTATTCCGCCGTAGGATAATACCTCCAATGCCGCTATTACCGTAGTTCCCATGTTATACAATGAGTTATAGGAAATAATGTCGGCGGCGGTGACGGATTTTTGCAGCATATCGTTTATTTTGGGATCCTCTGTTTTTTCGTATTTCAGGTACATTTTTTTGCGCATAAAAAAAAAAAAAAAAAAGCAGCCGAAGGCGTATTTTCCCACAAAATTTGAATACATACTGCACACATAGACAATAAACATGGCAAGCTGTCCCCCCGCGATAACCGCCGCGGCAATAAGCCCCGATTTCAAACGGGAGTCCG
>JAAVIG010000080.1 GCA_014796735.1 Oscillospiraceae bacterium | reverse complement strand
AATGAGCCTAGTTTACCAAGATTAAACATAAAAGCAAAACAACTGAACGCAATTATAATATAAACTAATTTATCCCAATGTTTTTCCCAGATTTTTTTTATTGTTTCATACTCAAACTTTACAGCTACATAAACAGGATACGCCATCAGCAAAATGATAATCAGCACAAAAACCCCACACCGAAGCGATTTAATGCCATACAGTGCAAAGAAACTCGTATCGGGGATTGGTGCGTATAAAACCGTTTCGTCGCCTGTTTTGAAAAGATCATAGCTTTTTGTTAAGTCGTCATAGCTTACTTCAACAATACCGTTCCATTGGCTCAGACCAAATTGTATAGAGCGTCCGCGTCCGTATGGTATATCAATTGTAATACTGCGGGTAGTTCCTTTGGGCTGGCGTGCGTCGTTTTCATTGCGCCACATATAAAAGTCGCCCTTCCAGAACCATTTTCCCTCGGAGGGATTTTTGAGCTCGCATTCCTTTCCGCCTACAACCAGATTAGTGATGTAAACCTCGTTAGAGGAAGCGTTTTCATTTTTTTCTCCAGTTGCAGTAACTATAACTTTTTCCGTTGGCAATGGTATAATACTTAACACAGCGTTGGAAATTACAGCAGAAATAGCCGTGCAGAATATCAGTCCGGCTATAAGACTTTTTTTTGCGTGTCTGATTTTGCCAAAATAAACTATTATCGCAGCGATCAATGCTATTACTAATACTATCTGAATTATACCAAACATTGTAAACCTCTCAAAGTTTTAATTATTCGCCGTATAACATAAGAGCCTCAGCCCGTCTCGGATATAATACGGCTGTGGGTACATCGTCTTTTGTCATGCATGCCCCAAGAGCGTCAGCCCAACGTTTCGCCTTGTTTCTCAGCCATATATCATCAGAAACACCGAGAATGATAATTTCCGCGTTAATGTTGTCGTGAAGCTCATAATCCTTTCTGCATAGGGCGGCATTAACAATAAATTTGTGTCCGTATTTTTTAGTCATCTTTTCTGTGAATCCCAATGATACCGCTGTGCGGAAAACAAAAACGATGTCGGGATTTATCTGTAGAGCTTGTTGAACAGTATCCTCAACAAAACCTTCATCTATTCCCTCACTGCTTGAAAAGACGAGAAATTCGGAACGCTCAATGGCAAATTCAACATCATTATATTGAAGAATATACATCGCCCCGCCCTTACGCGGCCTTTCTACCGCCGCTTCCGAAAAGTTGTCCACATATATAACATTATTTTGTCCGAGGAAAAAAGCGTCGTTATACCTTCCACTGCCCATTACAATAATATTTGCTCTGTTCTGCGGCAAATATTGCGCCGCGTCAAAGCTATCATCATAATGCTTTGGCCATGAGCTCCTGCAAGCGTTTATACACTCTGTGACGGCAAATACTCCAAAAGCATCTCTTTCGGGATGACCACTCTTTTTCTCCACAATAGCGTTATACGCTTTTTCAAACTTATCTTCTCCATAATAGGATATGTAAACATCCTTTGTGGAATCTTTTTCAAGAAACATTTTAAGAAAATCCTCTACAGGAAACAGCCTTACAGTGTCATTGCCGTTATACGACCACGATGTCAGGATATTCAGCGGCTCTTCCGAAAAGTCATCGTTCAAATCAAATGAAACAGGCATAGAATCGCTGATTTGCTTTGCTTTTTCAACAGTTTCAGGTTTAAAAGATCTGTTTTTGTCAAAGGGAAAAGCCAAAAGATCGGGAGCAAATCTATACATAACATAACAGCAGAGAATATCATAGTCTTCGTTCCCATCATATATCGGGTCGATACAAATCAACATGGGATCCGATATCGGAGAACACATAAACTGGTTTGCAGTTTGCATAACCTGTACCGAAGTGCCGTAATTATAGCGGCCTTTTCCGTAATTGTACGCATAATTAAGCAAATTGCTTTCTCGGGTTATAGAATAGTTAAATCTATTTTCAACATAATCAAACGTTTCTTCGCAAACCTTTCTTATCGCCTCTTTGCTTACCTCAGTATCAATACATTCACGGTAACAAAAACGGATAAATCCGTCTGTGCTGTCTTGAAACCAACATCTCATACACCCATATCCGCCAAACATAAAGACCGGTTTTTCATAACAAATATAATGGTTATAGGGAAGGAACTCTTTATGATTACCCAATCTTGAAAAAATGTTTGCGTCAAGAATGGTTTGCGGATCCATATTATGATGTTTATAATTCTCCATCATCATTGCGTTAAGCTTGAAATTATAATGCTCAGCGATATTTGAAGCAATCTCAAAGTCTTCTGTAGAACCTACATTAGATTCAATATTTACCTTATCCATATCGATCCCGGAAGCAAGAATCAATGCCATAACAAATCGGGAATCAAATCCTCCGCTTAGCTGAACATTTATTTGCTCTCCGCGTTTTGCCAGAAGGCGAACGAATTTTATCCACTTATGCGCCCACTTATCAATAGCCGCAAGTCCCTCGGCAGTATTCATTTTAACTATCGGATCAAAATCAAACTCCACAATTGACAGCCTGTTGCGGTTTGTATCAACAACTATTTTTTCATTCAGCGCAAGCAGTTTGATCTCCTTGATCAAGGACCTTGAATGAACTATTGTACCGTAATGTGGAACGCCGGAAAACAAATAGCCGTATTCCGAATCAAACGTGAGCTTCACACGGGTCTTAAGATATGTCATCAGCTTATAAAAGGAATTAGATGCAGCCCAAAATTCTCCGTCGTTATAATAGTAGACCAATCCGTAACCCATAGCGTCCATAGATATTTCTATTTTGCTATGCACTTTCTTAATAAGGGTAAAAAATCCAACGTTTTCTTTAGTGAATTCGGGAATTGATGAATCAGGAAAAATATAGTTATGATACATGGTATTTCCATCAATAACATAACCATATATCCTGCTTGAAAAAGACTGATAATTATCGGAAGCGATCACAAAGTAATTCTGCTCGGTAAAATAGCTCATATTATTATCTCCTTAGTCTCTGAAATAAATATCTCTCGTATAAACCTTGCCGCCAAATCTATTAAGCTCCTCACTCATACGATTAGCCGCTATAACGTCCGATTCCTCCGCAAATCTTTCAAAATCATTTACAACGCGAAATCCGCAAAAATCCTCCGATTTTATCGTGGGCTCGTAAACTATTATATCCGCGCCCTTTTCGCTCAGCAGCTGCATGATCTTCTGAATGGCACTCTGTCGGAAATTATCCGAGTTTGCTTTCATTATCAGGCGATAAATGCCAACTGTCGCTTTGCTCCCACGCTTGTTATTTTCGGCCTTATCAAGTATGCTTTCGGCAATATGCTCTTTTCTCGTATCGTTTGACTTCACGATAGCTTCAATAAGATTCTGGGGAACATCATTATAATTTGCTAAAAGCTGCTTCGTATCCTTTGGCAGACAGTATCCTCCGTAGCCAAAAGAAGGATTGTTGTAATGATCTCCTATGCGCGGGTCATATCCGACTCCCTCAATAATCTGTTTCGCGTCAAGCCCTTTAAGTTCCGCGTAAGTGTCCAGTTCGTTGAAATAGCTTACTCTCAGGGCAAGGAATGTGTTGGAAAATAATTTGACCGCCTCAGCCTCCGTTGATTTAATGAAAAGTGTCGGAATATCCTTCTTTAAAGCACCCTCCTGAAGAAATGCCGCGAATTTACGCGCCGCTTCAGCCATTTTTTCATTACCGGACGGGACACCGACAATAATTCTTGACGGATAAAGATTGTCGTATAACGCTCTGCCCTCGCGAAGAAACTCCGGACTGAACAGTATATTGTGGGCACCGTATTTTTTTCGCATATTTTCCGTAAAACCCACCGGTACCGTTGATTTTACCACAATTGCCGCCTGAGGATTCACCCTTAGCACCTGTTCAATGACGCTTTCTACCGAAGAGGTATCAAAAAAATTCTTTTCATCGTCATAATTAGTAGGTGTTGAAATGATAACAAACTCGGATTTTTTATACACCGCGTCTCCGTCAAGTGTAGCCGTGATATTCAGCGGTTTTTCCGCCAAATACTCCTCAATTTCCTTGTCCGCTATAGGCGAAATGCGACGGTTTATCATATCGACCTTTTCGGGTATTACGTCCACAGCGTAAACCTCATTATTCTGCGCAAGAAGCACAGCGTTTGACAGTCCCACATATCCCGTTCCCGCAATTGAAATTATAGCCATTATTTTCTCTCCTTGAATACTTAAGCTTTCTTTAATAACGCTCTGATTTTTCTGGGAATAAAAGTTAAAAATCTTCCGATTTTAAAGGACAGGGAATTATGTATATTGGCAATCTCCCTGTTTTTCTTTTTTAGCTCATTGTTTTTCTTTTTCAGTTCATCGTTCTTTTTTCTCAGCTCCGATTTAAGCTCATTGTACTGCGCAACGCCGTCGTAATAATCCCTTATCAAAGTATCGCACATCATTTTTGTTGACGGAACGACCTTATTGCGAACATTACCGATACTGTCAAAAATCGAACGCCACTGTTTGCCTATATCCGCGCTGTACATTTTCTCAAGATATTTTCTGCCTTTATCACCTGTAGCTATTAATCTGTTCTTATTGCTCAAAAGCTTGTATAATTCATCAACAGCTGCATCGGTGTCCCTTTGCTTTACAGTCACTATTCCGGGATTGTCCTGATCAACAGCAAGATAAGGTAGTTCATACATGACTATGGGCATACTGAAAGAAAGTGCCTCGCAAAGCGTCATAGGAGCACCCTCATGAGATGAACAGCTTAGAAAAACACTGCACTTTTTATAATATTTCTCAACATCATTTGTAAAGCCCGCCATAATCACATTTTCTTCAAGCTCCAGCTTAGCGATGCGATTATTAAGAGATTCCATATACCTCTCATCATCCGACGAACCCACTACATATATTTTAGCGTCGGGCATTATCTTCACAAGGTCTCTCATTATAGTGACCGCGTCATGGGGATGCTTGGCTTCCTCATTTAACCTGCACAAAAAAAGGATATTATGATTATTCCTCTCGGAAGGAGAAACCTCGGACAAATCAAAGGTAAGCGGGTTTAGTACTGTGTGAACGTTGAAGTTGAAATTCTTCCACCACATCGCGCTGGTATCGTCCAGGCATACTATCCCGTCAGCAAGACCGGCAAAAGCAGGTATTGTGGTGAATCTGGCGTCATTGTATCTGATAAAACGTGAAAAAACATTATGCTCATATATCACAAACGGAACATTCAGGCTTTTGCAAACGCACATATCGTACAGCAGCACGTCTGAGAAGTAGGAATGATAAACCATGCAGTCAACATGATAATCACTCAATAGCTGTGCAAAGTTCTTTCCGCGTTTTACATATTTTCCGCGTCTGCTTTTTGAAAACGAATGACCGATAGCTACTCTTTCAGCATATTCGGGAATTTCATAATCATTTTCCTCGGGTGGATAATCTGTGAAAATGACTACCTTATACCCAAGCTCGTGCCAATAAGGAACCAGCTGAGCTATAACCCGCTGTATCCCTCCATTGTCCATTCGGTGGTAGTAGGTACCTATGACTTGTATATCCGTCCCCTTTTTTGTCACGGAAAACGCTTCTGATTTGGAGACCGCATCGGCAAGCTCTAGCTGTGTTCCCCACGTATATTCCGCAAGCGCCGACGAAAACCACGCCTTGTCAAGAGGGCGCGTCCAGTATTCGGCAAACAGGTCTAATCCCGCAGCTTTATCGACAGACGACAAACGAGTGAAGCTTCTTGCCGTATTACGTATCAATGACAGCCGCGAATCCTCCATGATCTCGGCGTATTCTTCCGCATCCTCCGGATTATCCCTCATTATTTCGGAAATAAAGTCTTCCGTTCGGGACTGGGTAAGGTACTGTCGGTATTGCTCTATTGTCAATGCGTCCTGTTTACCCTCCACTCCAAGTCCATGGCTGTAATTATACAGCTTGTCCTCAACGCCGCGATAGGTAAGATCGTTTTTGTGACGGCAAACAGCCCAGTACAACGCCTTGTCCTGCGCCTTCGGGAGAACTCTTTCCGCTCCCCATTTTTCAATTACAGATCTGAGCAGCTCGGCATTGAACATTTTATTCCACAGGTGACCCTCGAAATTGTGTTCAATAAAGCTTTCAAATATCTCCTTACCTTTAAGCTCGACCAACGGCGGCTGAAGATACGCGGTATAATCCTGTATGCGTTTTTGAGGAATATTGCCGAAATTCTCCACGTTTGTCCCGAAGTTGAGTATATCCACAGGAGACTTCTCCATAAGCTCATAAGCCCGCTCCACCGCGTTGGGCTGAATGCTGTCGTCCGCGTCGGCGAACATGATATACTTTACGGAAGGAGACGCGGATAAAATGCCTTTCGCCCTGCTTACCCACGCGCTGCTGTTGGTCTCGTTGCGTATATAGTGAAAGCGGTTATCCGCCTCACAATATTCTTTCATTATTTCCGCGCTTTTATCCGTTGAGCAGTCGTCTGCCAGCCAGACCTCCCAAAAGGTCACAGTCTGATTTTTTATACTGTCAAGACAGGTGCGGATATAATTTTCATCGTTATATACCGGAATAACTATCGCTACCAAAGGTAATTCATTATTGGTGATGTTTTGATCCATTTTATTGTTTGGCCTTTCGGTTATTTTTTTGAGCGTTTTTTATTTAACGCTTCTCTGATTTTTCTTGGTATAAATGTAATAAACCTTCCGACCTTGAAGGACAGGGAATTGTAAATATTTTTTATTTCTCTGTTTTTCCTGTTCAGTTCGTTGCATTTTTTTTTTTTTTTTTCTTTAAGCATGTTTGGTTCATCACATTTTTT